>JACRAG010000310.1 GCA_016213455.1 Anaerolineae bacterium
GGGGAGCCACGGAAACCAGGGTGAATTCATGCTGCCCTAATTATAATAAAAAAAGCGGGGATCAAGGTCGCAAGACCATCCCCGCCTGTTATGCTCATGAGTGAATTGAGAAGGCTTACTTCAGGGTTTTGACGTAGGCCAGGATCTGCCAGATTTCTTCCTCGGACAGCACGCCATTGTAGGAAGCCATTGAGGCGCTGCGACCGGCAGCCGTACCGCCCGCATCCACTACCCAGTACAGGTAAGCTTCACTGGCATCTTTTGATGCAGCCTGCAGGTTACCCGGATGGGGATCCAGGGAGGCGCCTGCGGGGCCGTCACCCAGGCCTTTTTCGCCGTGGCATGACAGACAGTTGGTCTCATACAGTGCTTTACCGGCGTCGATCGCCGCCTGGTCACCCGCGACGGGGTTGGTTTTCCCGGCATAGTCAGCCGGCGGATCCTGGCGGGTGATCGTCTCACCACCGCCACCGCCAGAACAGGCAGCCAGTAAGATGGCGCTGAGGGCGAGAATGCTCACAACAAGCAGCCATGATTTCTTCATTTGCATTCCTCCTGTCGAAATAGACAAAATTTGGTGAATTTGTTCACAAGGTCATTATATACAACTTTCAATTTTTTGGAAGAGGGGTATAGAAGCTTTAAGGATTTGAGATGCCATTGGAATTTGGATAAATCATTAATAAGTGGACCAGTCAACGTGTAGTTTGTTGCTCAACGATCTGATCATTGGCGGTCGATTAATGGATATTCGTCACTTATGTTAATGTTATCGTTCAGTTATGATCACTAACAATCAAAGAAATATTCTTTTAGAGGTGAAAACATGTTTCGTATTAGTCGAAGATTGGATTACGGCCTGCAACTGATGATCGCTCTCTCCAAAGAGGATCCCACGCGCGCTCAGGCCACCGCTGTTCTCGCTGAACGGCTGCATATTCCCCTGCCTTTTCTGCATCAAATCGGCCGCGCCCTCATCCAGGGCGGGCTGATCAAAGCCACCCCGGGTCCGCGCGGCGGGTTACGCATGAACGTCGCCGCGAGCGATATCAGCCTGCTCAGCATCATTGAAACGCTGGAAGGCCCTGTGCGCATTACCCCCGAACAGAACGGTAACGGCGCCACGTCTCGGGTGGTCTGGGAAGAACTGCAGCGCGCGCTGACCGCTTATCTGGGTTCTGTCACCCTGGCCGACCTGGTTGATGGAGATTTCTCCTTCCAGAAGGTAGCGCCCGCAATGTATTCTGCTTTGGAAAGCGTAAATTGATTTTGTTCGAGACTTGTAGAAGGGCAAACAATCCCATATCTTATTGATTTGTCCTGCTGACGATGGATGGACAAAACCTTAAAAGAGGTTGCAATTTTTGCAGCCTCTTTTCGTTATACTAAATATGGTTCCGTTTGTACACGAAAGACAAGAAGGTCCTATGCTGGAAAAACTGGTTGAGGGGCAACCCATTCAAAGTGGAGATTTATCCATCACCCCCATTTCCAGGGCATTTCAGATCCAGGTTCCCGGCTTCGAAGGCGGGTTGGTCTGGAATCGTCCGGAAGGGGTGCGGGTGGACGTTTTTGGGCAGGAGAGCCGTTTTCTGCCCGTGCGCGATCCAACCCGCCTGATTGTCTGGTCCATCCTCGGGGCCGGAGTATTGGGCGGATTGGCGTTTCTGCTTTTTTCAAGACGTTCAGGATAAACACAGGAGATGGATATGGACTCGAAACCCATGGGCGATGACCAGGCCGATATGCTCGGCAACAGTGCTGTTTCCAGCATGGATGCCAGCATCAGCCGGTTTTTGAAAACAGCCGGCGTGGATATGGTTTACGGTAAACCGGTTAAAGTGGGCGATACCACCATCATCCCCACAGCCGAGGTGCTGACGTATATGGGGTTTGGCGTAGGCGCCGGAGGTGGACACGCCGTGGATAACAAAGCCGTGGATGAGCAAGGCGAACCCAAATCAATGGGCGATGCCGGTGGGAGCGGCGCTGGCGGTGGCGGCGGCGGGAAAACCTTCAGCCGGCCGGTGGCGGTGGTGGTGGCGACTCCGCAGGGAGTGGAAGTCAAACCGATTGTGGATTGGACAAAGATTGCGCTGGCTTTGTTGACCGCCTGGGGCTTCATGGGCGGCATGGCGATTCGCATGCGACGTGGTATGCGCAGGCCGGGGAATTAATCGACGGACCTGGTGAAACGAAACGAGCCGGCGTATGGTCGCCGGCTCGTTTCGTTTGTGATAATTTATGACATCGCTACAGCCAGGGCTTCCAGCACTTCTTTGCTGTGGCCTTCCGGTTTGACGCCTTCCCAGACTTTGATGATGTTGCCATCCGGGCCGATCAGGAAGGTGGTGCGCAGGACGCCTTCATATTCGCGCCCCATGAACTTCTTTGGCCCCCAAGCGCCGTACAATTCGCAAACCTTGTGGTCTTCGTCGGCGAGCAGCGAGAATGGAAGCGTGTATTTGCTCTTGAACTTGGTATGTGACTTGGCTGAGTCAGGGCTGACGCCCAGAATGGTGACCTTGTTTTCGGCGTAGAC
>JACRAG010000306.1 GCA_016213455.1 Anaerolineae bacterium
ATCAGCCGAATAAGTATCGTTAATATTCCCAACCGCCGGAATGGATCTCGGTGTAAACAGGTACTCTCGTGCATCCGTAAAGTGAAGCAAACTAAACGAATGCTTGTTTTGCAGATTTTTTAGGGTGTTACCAAACTCAAAAGCCAAAGGAAGCCAACGCGCCTGAGATTGAGAGAATTGAGGGGTTTTAATACTAATAAACTCATATGGCAATTTTCCAGGCGGTCTTTGATTACCAGGAGCCAGTACACTCACCTGGTGACCATCATTCACTAAAGAGTTTACAAGGTTATTAGCATACAGGCCCGGACCCGTAATAATCTTTCCGAGTTGTTGAGTAACAATACAAAACTTCATATCGACCCCGTTATCAATACAACTCGATTCTTATGATCAAATTTACAATCTATGATTCCATGGTTATCATTTGCACCATAGATTAATTTAAGAATGTTACATTGGATACAACCGGAGCCAATCAACCAGATTCTGGCTTTTCGTTACGGAATGCCTGTTATTGAAATAGAAAGGTGGAATTTATCAATCCCCATTATCAATCACCTGGTTTTTTACCCTATACAACACCTCTTCCAAAATCTTCCGGTTGAACGCGATCAAATCCGCCACCAGGCCAATGAGCAGCGTCTGGAAGCCGACGATGGCGAGCACCGCTGCCAGGATGAGCGATTGCAGCTGGTTGACGTCGCGGTCCAGCAGGTAGCGCATCACCAAAAAGCGCGCGCCGATGATCACACCGCCCAGGATGAGCAGCGCGCCGATGGCGCCGAACACGCGCAGCGGGCGGTACATGGAGTAGGAGCGCACGATGGTGACGCTGGAGTTGCGCAGGTACGAGGTGATGGTGCGGATCAGGCGCGAAGGCCGGGTGGGCGGGTTGGTGCGAATGGGTACCGACATCACCGCCATGCGGCTGTTTCCGGCCTGAATCAAGGTTTCCAGGGTGTAGGAATAATCGCTGAGCACCAGGGTGCGCAGGGCGGCTTCGCGCGTCAGGGCGCGGAAACCGCTGGTGGCATCGGGAATATTGACCCCCGCCGCGCGCGAGACCACATGGCTGCCCCACACCTGCAGCCGGCGTTTAAGCGGCGCAAAATGCTCCAACGAGGCTACGCCGCGGTCACCCACCACCAGGTCGGCCTTGCCCGCCAGGATGGGCGCCAGCAGCGTGGCGATATCCTGCGCCTCGTACTGGTTGTCGGCGTCGGTATTGACGATGACATCCGCGCCCAGGCTCAAACAGGCGTCCAAACCGGCGGCAAAAGCGCGCGCCAGGCCCTGGTGCTTGATACGCACCACGTGGTCAACCCCGGCTGCCAGGGCGGCTTCCACCGTATTATCCTGGCTGCCGTCGTCGATGATCACAATCTCCACCTGGTCAAAACCTTCCAGGCGGCGCGGGATAAGTTTGAGCGTGTCGGCGATGACAGCGCCCTCATTGTAGCAAGGGATCTGGATGATCAATTTCATGGTGATGGCTAAATTTTACCATTTTATGCGCCTTGACAGGTTATTAACCGCTGGCTATGATGGAATCAATTCCGTAACCGTTTTTTTCTTTCAGGGAGGCTGTCATGTTCCACCGTGTTTTGAAAACCCTCGATACCCTGCTGCATTTCGAGGAAGCCAAAGCCCATTGCGATATTCCCTGCGGCATTTATGATCCCCACCAGGCCCAAATTGCTGTGTTGACCTGCATCCGCATGCTCGACCTGGCGAACGACCTGGTGAAAGGCACCGCCAAGGAATCGCTCGAATTCCATAACACCATGACCCGCTACATCATGATTAAGGAAGAACACGCCGAGCTGTGCAAAAAAGAAGTGCGCGTGATCTTCGGCGACTTCATCAAAAAAGAGCATGTCGAAAAGTACCCCGAGCTGCCCGCCTTGATGCACAAGATCATGCAGTTGGGCTCCAAGGTCCGCCAGACCACCAGCCGCGAAACCGCCGTGGAGCTCTTGGGCGCGGTCAACCGCTTCGCCGAGATCTTCTGGGAGATCAAAGGCGTCCCGACCAAAAAAGTCAAGGCGCCCTACAAGCCCGAAGAAGAGATCGTCTACCCGATCCTGTAATCTTCTCAATACAACGCGGCGGGGTGGGCCAGTCGCCCGCCCCGCTTTGCTGTACCCTTCACCGTATGCTCTTCAAAATTGTCCGAATCCGTGGTGACAGCCTGTCGCCGCTGTACCGTGACGGCGATTATGTCATCGCCAGTGGACAGCGCTCGCGTTTAAGCCGCCTGCGCCCCGGCGATGTGATCCTCTTTCGCCAGCCGGGTTATGGGCAGTTGATCAAGCGCATCGAGCGGATCGAACCGTGCGGCAGTCTGTTTGTGCTGGGCTCTGCCCCCGATTCGACCGACAGCCGCGCTTTCGGTCCGGTGCCACGCTCCGCGGTGAGCGGCGTGGTGGTGGCGCACTTCCGCGGGCAAGCCCGCCGATGACATCCTAACCGACCTTCATCAAAATCCAGCCTAACAGCGCCCCCGCCGCGATCAGCCAGGTGGGGTTGACGCGCGTGCGCAGCAAGACAAGCAGCGAAACCAATCCGAGAGTCCAGCTGGGCCAATCCACCAGCGCGCTGGCGCCCACCTGCAGGGTGACCGCCGCCATCAACCCCAGCGCCCCGGCATTGACGCCGTCCAGCAGCGCCCC
>JACRAG010000307.1 GCA_016213455.1 Anaerolineae bacterium
CCGTCGAAGACGGTTTTCCAGTCTATCGTACCCGGCTGGATGGTGGCAAAACTCGACCCGGCGCGGTCGTAGATCACCTTGCTGGCGCGTTGAGCTGCGCCGGTTTCCAGGAAATAAATTCCCAGGCGCTCTCCACCGCGCACAATATGCCGCGTACCCACCCCGGTTCCCCGCAGCAGGTTGAGACAGGCGTCCCCCAGGTCATTCTGAGGCAGGCGGGTGACAAATTCCACCTCCTCGCCAAAATTCGCCAGAGAAACCGCCACGTTGGCTTCGCCGCCGCCATACGTCGCATCAAAAGCGCGCGCCTGCGTAAAGCGCTGGAAACCAGGCGGGGCCAGCCGCAGCATGATCTCGCCAAAGGTAACGATTTTCATGGTTCGCCTCACGGATTTCCCACAACATCCTGCCGTGGGCTCATGTTGTGGTAAGGGGTATAAAAGAAGGGCTGCGTTCGCGGAAACAGCGCCGCAATCATCGGACGAGCATGCGCCTTGACCGTAATATCTGGCCAGGCGTCAAACAACTCATCCAACATCCGGTATCCCGACAGCAGGCGCAGGAAGGCGTCAGGCGGGATGCATAAATCGCCGCCATCGGAGCCCATCGAGGAATCGACAAAACCTGACGCCGAAATCCGGACCAACTTACCCTGCTCAAAACAAAAAGCAAACGCTTCGCGGAACAGGTTGATGGTCAGGGTGTACGTCAGCCCGGCCCACGCTGACTCCGCCAGGCGCTGCTCGAATACCGGGCGCATCTGGTTGAGGAAAGCCAGCAGATCCGGGACGCGCAGCAGCCACTGACCGCCGGGGACGCACTGGCTGCCCAACTGGCGCGCCAGCGCCGCCAGCGGCAGGCTGCCCGGCCAGGCGATTTGCACCTGTTCCACGCCGCGATTTTTTAGCAGCTGCAGCAGCGCCATCGACTCGGCTGCGCCGCACAGGCTGTTTTCGCGGATGGTGACCGTCTTGCCGCTGCCGGTCAGCACCACATATCCAAACGGCTCGCCGGTTTGCGGATTGACCAACAGTTCAATGGGATGATGCGCCGCGTCCAGCAGATAGTGCCAGTATGCTGCGTCCCGCACAGCCGCCAGGGGCTGATCCGCATAGGCGCGTTGGTACAACGCCGCCAGGGTGGGGATGTCCGCCGCCTGGGCAGGACGGAGATGCACCACGGGGGCATCTCCCATCGCAAATGAGGGGATTTTCCATGCCGGCAGCGCTTCAACCGTCTCGCCTTCAATGGTATAGGCATAACCATACTGGCGATAGTAGAAGGGGATGCCCCAGATGATGCTCAAATCAAAGCCTCGCGCTTGCACCGCGCGCTCAAAATTTTTCATCTGCGCCCGCACCAGGCCGCGCCCCCGGTACGCCGGATGCGTCAGCACCATTTCGAGCTGGGCGACGCGCAGCTCCACGCCAGTAAAACGCACCGTCCACGGGATCAAACAGGTGGTCGAGACAATTTCTCCCGAACCGGCAGCCTCGACCACCCAGAAATCCTCCAGGGTCATGCCGGGATGGTGGTGCAGCAGGCAGTCGCAGGTGGCTCCTTCACCGGGGTTATTATAGCGGGCATTGAAGGCGGCAAATGCCTGGCGATCAGCTTCATCGCGCAGCGTGCGCAGCGTCAAGTCGTCGGCAATTTTTTGTTCATACGCCATCAATCCACCCTCCATCCTTCCGGTGGCAGAACGCCGGCGCCCGGGACGATCTTGTGGTCAATGCCTTTGTCGCCGCCGACGAAGTCCAGGCTGAAATTGGCAGCCACATGTGTACCATCCGCAAAGGCGCTTTCCTGAACATAGCCGTCTTCCGAGAGAATCTTGAAATGCACCATCTCCTGTTTACCAATGCGCCTGTGCAGGCGCGCAACCGGCAGAGCTTCTTTCAACGCAATCTGTACTTCAGGATCCTCAAAGCGGTATTTATACAGGAAGGTATCGGTGCCGCGCCCGCTATAACCGTACTGAGCGCCAAAGGGGAAGACATCCGGCGGGCAGCCCATCAGGGCATCCAGAGCCGCCATCAGGCGCGGACGACCGCCGCCGTACTCGAAGAAACCGCCAGGCCAGGTGGTGCGCCCTCGCCATTGATTGTTATAGCTATGCAGCTCATACCAGGAGTGGATAAGGCTGTCATGATAGACCAGCATGGTCAGCGGAACGGGCCAGAATGGCCACGGCCCATACAATGGAAACGCCTTGACCGAGCCAAAATCATATTCCAGCGAATAGGCATCGTTGAAACTCTCTGAGCTGACCATGCGCCCGGCACGTTGGTCCACTTTGAAGACTTCCCGCACCCATTGGCGGTCTTCTGTGCGGCTGGCAGGCCGCCCCAGGTGGTGCGGGTGGTCCAGCGCATGGCATTCCAGTCCGGCGACACAGGCCAACACATCGAAATGATCCCAGGTCATCTCGGGAATGATGGAGGTGAGCGCTTTTTGCTGCCAGTCCTGAACGTAAGAGTGGCACATCAGGTACCACTGCTGGTCATCGATTTTCCAATGCGGCATGATCTGCCCGGCAGGGTCGCGGCGATACTGGCGCAGCACTTCCTCGGGGCTGACCGGCAGGGCTTCGTTCAACCAGGACCAGGGAGCCATGTCATAACCCAGCGACTTGATCGCCTCGATGGTCTCCCGGCTCAAATCGATCGCCGGAACGCCGCCCATATGAATATCCGGATAGTACATATTGAAGCGACCCGGGTAGAGCAGCGCGCGGTCAAACCCATACGCCTGTAATTTGCGGCAGCTTTCCACATAATCCACATCGTCCTTGCAGTAACCGATGTAGACCATCAACGCGCCAAAGATGCGCTCCAGTGCGGGGCGTTCGGCGATTTTCTCATCCCAGGTGATGAAACGTCCCTGTTCCATGACCTTGCGGCGGTACTGTTTGGCAAGCGCCACAATATCCGCGTCGGTCATGTACAGGCGCACCACCCGCTCGTAGCGCATGGAACCCAACGACGCAAGCTGCACATTGGTCGCCCACATACGGTTGGCGCCGTCTTTGCCAAACCACCAGCGGCAGTCGTCTTTGCTTTCAGCGGTCATCAAAAGCCCGCCGCTCTCGGCCAGAAAGCCCGCGAACGACATGGAAAAGCCAACGTGCCCACCATCCGCGCGCATGGTATTCAATTCCGGGCCGCGCCCATCCCACAGCATACCCTGCATGATGGGCAGCAGCAGTTTCATCCGCTCCCCTTCGGGCTGGAAGGAACCCGGCAGCGTTGCAAATCCAATCTCAGCCGATGCCGGCACCGGCATACGCACTTCGACATAATCGCGATGCAGGGAATAAACCACTTCCAGCCGGTCCTGGTTGGCAAGATACGTTACCGCCAGTTCGCCGGGTTTGTCCAATCGCGCCCCATCGGCGATCAGCAAGCCCGGTTTGGATTGCGGGTCACTGTAGGCGCCCTGGACGGCGTGTCGATCTCCATATCCCAGGCTCTGGGGATCCAGCAGCCAGCGTGTGCCGCGCTTGTTGTCGGCGAGGATCAGGGAATTTCCGGTTTCATCACAGGTGATGGTGGTCAGTTCGTTCGCAATGCGGATCATGAATACCTCTCTTTTGACGGTTTGAGCACGCCTGGTCTACAGCACGCCGTATCGGGCAAAAACTTCGCGAAGACTTTTTCCAGCCAGCAGTTCCTGCCTGGAAATGGTCTCTTTTCCGGCTTTCTCATGCGCCTGCGAGAGCACGATTTTTTCAATCGCTTGCGGAATCACAACCACGCCGTCGAAATCCGCAATGATCAGGTCGCCGGGATGGACCAGCACTTCACCGCAAACCACCGGCACATCATAGGCCATCACCCGGGCGCGGCCTTTGCTATCCAGCGGTCGAATGCCGGTATAGTACACCGGGAAGTTCATATCAATGATGCGCACGCAGTCCCGCACCTGGGAGTCGCAGACGGTACCCACCGCGCCGTTGCGTTTGGCAATCGTGGACATCAACTCGCCCCAGGGCGCGTTGGTGCCGGCATAATCGGTTGAATGGATAACGACATCGCCAGGCTTGAGTGAATCCATCAAATCGAGTTCCAAACCGTAAGGGTCTTCCTCGACAATATAATCGGTCTCCATCCAGCGCGCAGTCCGGGCGCGCCCGACAAACCCGCAATTGCGCATATCGGGCAGCAACGGGCGGATGCGCTGGTGCATGGCCTGGTTGCGGTAGCCCATTGAATCCAGAATATCGCAAATGACGGGCACATACAGGTTTTGTTTAACAAACTGAAAGATTTCGATATCCGTATCAAACATAAAATTCTCCATGAGAGCACTCACCAGATCAACGATTCCAGCGGCTGCAGGATTTTGACCGGGATGTCGGGACATTCCTGCCCTGCAAAATAAGTAAAGACCTGCGGATTTTCGGCATTCAGGGCCATCAGGTCATAATGGTTGGGGATGGCTGCCACGCGCGGCGTCACCACCTTTGCCACTCTCGCCGCAGCCTGCGCGCCCATGTTGCCATCCTTGCCGTTGATACAAGCCAGCACAACCTCAGCCTGCGGAGCGCATTTCAACAACAGCTCCGAAAATTCCGTGTCGGAGGTGTGGTAGATGCTGCGCCCGTTGTCAAATTGAATCCGGTAGCCGGTCGTGTCGATCACGTCCGCTTCGGAAGGCAAGGCATAGATGCCCGTGATGGTCGCCCCACGCAAGGTAAGCGTTTCGCCTGAATCAATCCGAATGATATTGACCGGCGGAATACCCAGGGCTGCCAGTTTTCGGCAGGCCAGCCGCGGCGCGACAAACAGGGTGTGTTCCTTGTGGCGATAGGCCTGGATCGTTTCCGGGTCGAGATGATCCAGGTGATCGTGCGTGACCACGTAAATGTCCACCCGCAGATCAGCGGGATCCAGCGGGGGCGGGTAAAGCCGCCCAAATTCTGGCGCAACCCTGGCTACCGAATCGCTCAAATAAGGGTCGATCGCAACACACAGCGTTTGTGAGCGAAAAATATATCCGGCCTGCCCCAGGAACCACAACCCGGCCTGATGTTCATCCAACGGAGTATCAAGAATGGATTTCAAGTCTCACCTTTCCGGTAAAAATTGCACCTGGGTCGAGCCGCTGGCCTGCCGGTATTTCGCCGGCCGTGTTGGTGGCTTCCACGCCCAGGCAGAGCAGCGCCGGTTGGCAATTTGCGGGCCAACCGCCGCGGTTAATCCACAATCCCCAGTACGGCTGATCCGTCGTGAACACCACCCGAAAATCCGAATACTGCAATTCCAGCGGGCCAAGGTTGCGCACAAAGATCTTTTGCTCACTACCGTTATGATCAAAATCACGATATAGGTCACCACTGGCCAGGCGCATTGTTTGCAGTTTCGCCACGTCCAGCAGACAGTGACTCGCCCACAGATAGTCGAGTGGAGTCTCCTGCAGGCAGATCGCCTGAAAGTCCATTTCCAGGCAGGGTGGCGCGGTAAGCCGGAAGCACCGCCGGGCATCAAAACGCGGCGTGCGCCAGATTTGCTCAACCCTGTCCTCCTGCCAATTCATTTCCGGCGGTAAACCGATCAGTTCACCCATCACAGGGCTGCCCGGATAGGGATCGATGGTTGGAAAACACTCGTCCCACCCGGCAGGCCGGAAGAACCTGCCGCCCAGGTCAAGCTCCTGATCCCACTCCTGCAGCACATTTGCCCGCCTGCCGGAAGCATCGAGCGGCATTCCAGCCAGATGCAGCCGCTCCAGCTTGCCATCCGGGTGGATTCCCAGGCAGTCGCGCAAAGAGAGCGAGACCATCAGGCCACCCGAAACCGGTTCAACACAGACTCATCCACTTCCACGCCCAGGCCGGGACCGTCTGGCACGGGAATTGTGCCGTCCACCATGTTGATTTTCTGTGTGCACAAATTGTTCAGCAGCGAAGCCGACGAAACGTTGTATTCGAGATAGAGCGAATCCATCAAATAGGCGTTCAAGTGCAGCGAGGCCGCTTTGAGGATGTCGGTCAGCCAGGCATGCGGCACGCAGTCAATCCCGCGCCGCTGCGCCATCTCGGCGATCTGCCTGCCCACCGTCAACCCGCCGCAGCGCGACAGGTCCGGCTGCAGGGTGTGCACCCCGCCTTCAACCGCCAGCCGCTCGAACTCGGCATAGCCGGACAACTGCTCGCCCGCGGCGATGCGCAGCGTGCGCGTGGAACGCGCGACTTCCGCATACCCGCTGAAATTCTCCGGATGCAGAAAGTCCTCCAGCCAGAAGATGTTTTCGGCTTCCAACACGTCCACCAGACGCACCCAATCTTTGACGGCGCGCGGTCGGTAGGGGTTGTCATAGCCGATGCCATACCAGCCGCCATCCACCATCAGATCGACATCCGCGCCAGCCTCTGCGCGTGCAGCCTGCACCAGTTGTTGATCCAGCGCCAGGTTGTGCCCAAAAGCTCCCCAGCCGAATTTAATCGCCCGGAAACCCTGCGCCAGGTAGCCCGCCACGGCGCGCTTCATCGCATCGGGTGTGGGTCGAAAGAGGGTGGAAGCATAAGCCTTGACCCGGTCGCGATATTGCGCGCCCAGCAGTTTACACACCGGCTGCCCGGTGGCTTTGCCAGAGATATCCCACAGGGCGATATCTGCCCCGGAAAGCATGTGCATACCGGCGCCCTGCCGCCCGTAATACCCCAGGTACCGGTACATCTTCTGCCACAGGCGTTCGCGCTCCAGCGGATCTTCGCCCACCAACGCGGCGCGCAGCGACTCGAAGCCGATCTGCCCGCCGGACGGCGCATCCACGATGGCTTTGCCCACCTGCGGCTGCGTCTCAACATCCGACCACCCGGTGATGCCCTCGTCCGTGCTGATCTTGAGCAGCGAAACAAAGCGCACGCCATGCGCCTCGACAGCTACCGAAGGATCGGGGTAATCTTTGCCGGTATCCAGGACAAACGCTTCAACGTTGGTGATTTTCATGCCGCGCCCTAAAAGACAAGAGAAACCTTCATGGCCTTTTCACGCCCGGTTTCGGCCAGGCTCAACGCCTGCTCAAAATCAGCGAAAGGCATGCGGTGGGTGATCAGATCCGAAATTCCCAACGCCGGGTTGGAAAGCATGTGCACGGCTTCGTCAAGCCGCTCCTGATCGTTGCAGGCGCCCAGGATTTCGATCTCCTTGATATGCAGCGAAAACAAATCCACGGGGGTCTCGCCGGGAATGGCGGAAAAGACCACCAGCCGCCCCTTGGGCTTCAGGCATTGAAAACATTCCCCAAATGCCTGGGCCGATCCAATTGCCAGAATGGCTGCATCAAAACCCGCGCCGCCGGCAAGTTTCTTGATCTCGGCGATGGGATCAGCCAGCGCCTTGCTGTTCAGCCGGATCGCCGAAGCGCCGGCAAACGAAAGCCGGAAATCATGCCGGCCCACGATGACGGTTTTGGACAGGTTGAAAGCCTCGGCAAGGCGGGCGATCAATACCCCAAACGGTCCGTCGCCGATGATCAACAGCGATTGTCCCGGCTGCAGTTTGGCCTGGGACAGCGCTTCCAGGCAAACGCTGACCGGTTCAGCCAGAGATGCCAGCGGGAAATCAACACTGTCGGGAACAACCCGGGCGCGATCCTGACGCACGACATAGTATTCTGCCATGGTGCCCTGCAGGTTAATCCCAAAATGGTCCATGTTCAGGCAGAGATGACGCATGCCGTCCTGGCAAGCCTGGCAGGTTCCGCACGGATGGACGGGATGGGTGGCAACCCGGTCGCCAACCTTAAAGCCCTGCACCGCCTTACCCACCTCCACCACCGTCCCGGCGCCTTCATGTCCGATCACCACCGGCAGCTCAATCCCAAACGGATTGGAGCGGATATCGTTCAAATCGGAGGTACAGATGGTGGCAGCACCGGTTTTGATCAACAGCTGGTCATGCTTAATCGTCGGGATGGGGATATCGATCTGTTCGACCTGCCCAATCGCTTTCAATGATACGGCTTTCATAGAGTCACTCCCAATAGGTTGAGCGCATCGCGCCCCAAAATGTCAGCAATCACCTGATCCGAAACGCGCGGCAGGCCGCTGCTGCCAATGATCTGGTTGACATTGCGCAGGCCCTGGATCGAATCCGGCCCTTTGGCGAAAGGATAATCGCTGCCAAAGAGCAGCTTGTGGGTCACTTTGTATTCCTGCGCCGCAATCATGGTGTTATAGAACTGCCACGGGCGGTAATACAAGGCTGAAATATCGGCATAGACGTGCGGGTGCTTGCGGATCACCACCAGACATTCCTCAGAAAAAGGATGCCCACAATGCGCCAGGACCATATGCAGCCCGGGGTATTGAATGGCTACTTCATCAAACAACCAGGGACGTCCATAATTCAATGGCGCATTATGGTTGAAGGTGGTGCCGGTATGAAACAAGATTGGCAGACCGTTTTCCTGGCAGTAGCGGTAAACCGGGGCGCACATTGAATCGCGCGGGTCGAAACCGGCATATATCGGGCCCATTTTCACCCCGCGCAGTTTGAGGTGCTCTATTGCGTACTTCAACTCCTCGAAATGCTCCGGTTGGGTCGGATCACAGCAGGCAAACCCCACCAGTTTTTCGGGCGCGCGGGCCACAAATTCGGCCACATAGTCATCCGGCACCCAGTAACCGGTGCGGCGGGCTTTTAGGCCGAAAACAACCACCTTTTCGAAAGCGGACATATCCTGGAGGAAAGGCTCCAGCCGCACGGTCAGGTCCAGCGGATAGCCGCGCGAAAGGTCCGCCTCGCGGATGGTCTCCGGCTGAAAGTGCAGGGCAGAGTCCCAGGCGTGGGTGTGTACATTTTGCATCGCTTAACCTTTACTCCCCGAACGAGTCAGACCCTGGATGAAATAACGCTGTCCAAACAGGTAGATCACCAACATGGGCAGCATGCCCAGCAGCGAACCCGCCATGATGATGCCACGCCGGTCTATGCCTGTGCCGGAACGCCCGGTCAACTGCGACAGACCGCGCTGGACCGTGTAAAGCTGCGGATCGTTCAGGTAGATGAGTGGACCAAGCAGATCGTTCCAGGACCACAGGAAGGTCAACAGTGCCACCGTCACCATGATGGGGATAGTCAGCGGGATAAAGATCAACCAGTAGATTTTAAAGTAACTCGCGCCATCCAGTTGAGCCGCATCCATCATATCCTGCGGGATGCTCCGGTAAGCCTGACGCAGCAGGAAGATCATGAAAGCGCCGCCAAAGAAGTTGGGCACAATCAAAGGCAGGAACGTGTCGATCCACTTTAATTTGGTAAAGATAAAGAAGGAAGGAATCATGGTGATGGCGTAAGGGATCATCAACGTCATCATCAGCATCGCAAAAAGGACGTTGCGCCCGCGGAAGTTCATCCGCGCGATGGCAAAGGCCGCCAGTGACGAAGAAATGCACATCCCGATCACCGAAAAGACAGCGATCACCAGGGTGTTCGTCAGGTAAACCGGCATCGGCATAACCTTGAACAGGCTGGCGAAATTGCCCAGGTAAATGGGGGATGGTAGAAAACGCGGCGGCCATTCGTATTGTTGGACTGGCGTTTTAAAGGCTGAGCTGACCAGCCACAGGATGGGGAACAGGACGATGAAGGCCAGCACAACCAGTAAAGCATAATTCAAGGCTTGCTTTGAAAACCTCACCACGCGGGATCGGGCGACAATCATACGGCCTCCTCGTAAAACACCCACTTCTTTTCGAACTTGAAGTTCAGGTAGGTCAAGCCCAGGATAATAATGAAGACCATGTAGCCTACCGCGGAAGCCAACCCCATCCTTTGCAGGCGGAAGGCATTGGAGTAGATGTACATGACAATGGTTTGAGTCGCATTGGCCGGGCCGCCGCCAGTCATGATGAAAGGCAGGTCAAAAATTTGGACTGCATTAATAATACTGGTAACCAGAACAAAAAACGTGGTCGGCGAGAGCAACGGCAGTGTGATATTGACAAATTTTTGCCAGGCATTCGCGCCGTCGATCGAAGCCGCTTCGTAATAGTCTTTGGAAATGTTTTGCAAACCGGCCAGAAAAATGACCGTATTAAAACCCAGGCTGGCCCAGATCGCCTCGATGATGAGCGCCCAGAGGGCATAGTTGGTATTCACCAGCCAGGGGATGGGCGCCAGCCCCAATAATTTCAAGAAACTGTTGATAATGCCCGCGTTGGCATCGTACATCCAGGTCCAGGCTAGCGCCGCGGAAGCCGTCGGCAAAATCACCGGAAGGAAGAACACGGCCCGGAAAAATTCTTTTCCTTTGAGCTGCTGGTTCAAGAGCAGCGCCACCAGCATGGCGAAAAATAAGCCAAATGATACCGTGCCCACCGCATACAGGACGGTATTTCGGAGGGTGGACACAAAGAAAGGATCGATGGTAAAGAGATCGCGGTAGTTTTGGAACCCCAACCATTTGGGGGACGTGATGAGGTTCCAATTGGTGAAGCTGACGTACAAAGAAAACAAAACTGGAAATAGCTGGAAGATCAGGAGCCCAAGCGCGGTTGGTAGAACAAACAACCAGGCATTGAATTCTTCTCGAATTCGCATACCGCCAGGCAAGGTCAAGCGTTTTAGCATCTGACATCCTTTTTCAAAAATACAGGGAGAGGCTCAGTACCCATTCCATTTACTTTTGGTGGATGCTGTCAAATGAGCCTTCATTATCTGTAATTGCGAAGCATCCATCATATTGTTCTGAACGGGTACGCAGAGGCTGAGCCTCTCCCTGACTACACTACACGATCTAACCGGTAAAATTATCCAACAAACGAAGCCCAGGCTTTGTCCAGTTCGGCATTCATCGCCGCTTCAGAAGCTTCCAACGCCTGCCCCAGATCGCTGCCATCGTAGAAAGCTGCCATCCAGATCGGCTCGACCACACTCATCACC
>JACRAG010000311.1 GCA_016213455.1 Anaerolineae bacterium
CCCGGCGATTGGAACATCAACACCGCGCGCTTCCCGGACGAGATGAAACAGATCAAGGCCAAACTGGACGAGTACGGCATGCAGCTGGGCCTATGGTTCAACCCGACCGCCGCCGGCGTGGCTTCGCAGGTGTATAAAGACCACCCCGAATGGGCCATGACCTGGGAAGGCAAAGAACACGATCACTTTGTGGTCTGGGAGACCGAGGAGAGCACCGGGATGTGCCTGGCCTCCGATTACGCCAACAGCTTCGCCGAGGTGATGCTGCGCTTCCGCAAGGAACTGGGCGTGACCTATTTCAAGTGGGACGGCGTGGGGCAGTACGGCTGCGATTCTCCGCTGCACCATCACGGCGGCGAGGAAAACTCTTCCGAAGAGCGCTCCGAATGCTACGCCTACCAGATGGGCCTGCACATGATCCAGATCATCGAGAAGGTCGCCGCCAGCTACCCGGATGTGGTGGTGGACTTTGACGCGACCGAATGCGAGCGCTTTGTGGGCCTGGGCCTGCTTTCGGTGGCGCGCTTGTTCCTGATCAACAACGGCCCGTACGCCAAAGATTTCGACACCGCCGAGTCGCTGGGCATCAACCCGTGGATGAACATGTTCTTCTACCCCGGCGCCGCCCGCCCGCGGGTGTGCCGGCGCGCCAGCCAGTTCGACGCCGTGGTGCCCTCGCACCTCTACCTGGTGCATTACCTGCCCGACGGCACGCGTTCCGCGTTGGAAAACAGCCTGGCCTCGCTGGTGCTGGGCGGCAACGGCATCTGGGGCGACCTGCCCGCGCTGTCGGAAACGGATGTGGCCTTCTGGGCCGAGAACCTGGCTGATTACAAGCGCGTGATCAGTGCAGTCAATCTGGCCTACCCGCGCACGCGCGGCTTCATCGGCTCCAGCCCCGAAGTGCACGAGAAGATTGTGCCCGACCAGGCCGCCGGCCTGATCACCTTCTTCACCGTCACCGAAGGCCGCTTCACCTATATCACCCAGCCGCTGGAACTGACCCGCCTGGGCGAGGTGAAAGGCGCGGACGAATGGGAGATGACCCACGACGGGCGCTTGAAGATCACCGTGAACCTGGATCGGGACGGCGCGCGCACCGTTTTCCTCTTCCCCAAAGAATAGATGAAACGCAGCCGAGGCGGGATACCCCGCCTCGGTTTTTTTGTATACCTGCACTGCCCTGTCAGCTGCGCCGGCTCACAACACAAGGTTGAACAAATATCCCGTGAGGATGATGGCCAGCGCAACGGTTCCGATGAACACGGCGATCAGCCGTGGTTTCAGCACGCGGCGCAGAATGATCGTTTCGGGCAGGCTCAAACCGACCACTGCCATCATGAAAGCCAGCACGGTTCCCAGCGAGGCGCCTTTCTCCATCAACGCACTGACGATCGGGATGACGCCCGCGGCGTTCGAGTAAAGGGGAATGCCCAACAACACCGCAGCCGGCACCGACCACCAGGCCTGTTTGCCCATGATGCCCGCCAGCGCCGACTCCGGTACATAGCCGTGAATGCCGGCTCCCACGGCGATCCCAACCACCACATAGATCCAGACTTTGGCGACAATTTCCTTCACAGAGTCCCAGGCGCGCTGAATGCGGTCGGACCAGGTCAGCTTTTCGCCTTCAACCGCGCCCGCCACCTGCATCTGCCAGACAAAATCTTCCACATGGCGTTCCATGTTGAGCCGCCCAATCACCAGTCCCGCGACAATGGCGATGACCAGACCCGAAGCAATGTACAGCCCGGCGACCTTCCAGCCAAACAAACCGAGAAGCATCACCACCGCCACTTCGTTGATCGTTGGCGCCGCAATCAGGAAGGAGAAGGTGACCCCCAGGGGGATGCCGCTTTCGACAAAGCCAATGAACAAAGGTACAGCCGAACAGGAACAAAATGGCGTGACGATTCCCAGCATCGCCGCCAGCACGTTGCCAATCCCCTGGCGTTTGCCACCCAGCAAGGCCCGCGTGCGTTCCGGGCTGAAGAAAGTGCGCAGGATCGAAATCAGGAAGATCATCCCCGAAAGCAGCAGGAGAATTTTGGGGACATCATACAAAAAGAAAGCAACCGACTCACCCAGGCGCGAGCCGGACTGCAGCCCCAAAGCGGAATAGGCCAGCCAGTTAGCCAGCGGTTGGATCAGATTGTAAAGCGCAATCCAGGCTGCCGCCGCGACCGCCACCAGGGCAATCCTACGGACCGGCAGCTTACGGGCTGGGTCAATCAAGGATGAATTCATTGTTTTTTCCTACAACAAACGCCTGCGAGGGTCACAATGGAACCCTTCAGGCTGTCAGCCAGGCAGCGATCTCTTTTTCGCTGGGGATGCGCCCGGTGGAGACCAGCTTTCCATTGACCACCAGCCCGGGGGTGGACAGAATCGGCCACTTCATGATTTCAGACATTTCGGTGACCTTCTCCACCTCGGCTTCCAAACCCAGATCCGTGACAACTTTACGCGTGGTGGCTTCGAGGCGTTTGCAGTTGGCGCATCCCGATCCAAGAACCTTGATATTCAACATGGTTTCTCCTCATAGGTTTAAAAAATGGAAATTTCGATGACAGAAAAGAGCCGGGGTAATTCAGCTCGTCTTAGCGCTGCAGTGCGGACAGGTGCAGTTCACCTCAGGTTTTGGAAAGGGGCGTGGGGCTTGCCCGGTCAGAGCCTGCGCCGCATCCAGCACAGCATAGATGTGCGGGTTGACCACCCGGTAAAAGATATTCCAGCCGTCACGCCGGTCCGTGATCATGCCGGCTTCGCGCAGCACGGTCAACTGTTGAGAAATGTACGACTGGCGAAAACCAAGGTGCGCTTCCATGTGGCAGACGCAGTGCTCCCCGTCCCGCAAGATATTGAGGATGGCGATGCGCGCCGGGTGGGTGAGCACCTTGAAAACCTGGGTCAGGTCGGGATTGGTCCCCGGAATCATAGTCAAGTCCATGAATATGATTGTATGCCGTCCTGCGCTGGCGGCAAGGTGACATCCGTCACCTTTTGATTGTGTCAACTCAACCCGTCCGGAAACCCTACCCACGCCGCGTGGTTGGCTCAATACACGCTAACTTCTCCGACCGCCTGCGGAGTGTCACCCACCCCATGTTCCCCAGAGCTTTCGTAAAGTCGCAAGTATTGTTGTAGTACAACCCATCCCCCCGGCCCCCTTCCGGTGGAAGGGGGCGCAAAAGGAATTTGAGGATATGACGGTGCATACTGCAAAGCAGTATGCACCGTCATATCCTCAAAACTCTAGATTCCCCCGCCAGCGGGGCGGGGGTAAGGGGGTGGGGATTGTCTGGCAAGACTTGAAGAAAAGCGTGCCCCGTTCCCTGCCCCCGAAGGTGTTTTTTGCCGCTTGTATTACAATCAAGGTATGGATTCCACCACCTTGTACCAGCGCATCGCGGAGACCATCCGCGCCGACATTCTGGAAGGACGCCTGCGCCCCGGCGACCGCCTGCCCTCCATCCGAGAGCTGACCCGCACCTGGGCCTGCACGCCCGGCACGGTGCAGCGCGCCTATCAGGAACTGACCCGCCAGAGCCTGGTGGTCAGCCAGCCCGGTAAAGGCACGCACGTCGCCGGCGGCATCGACACGCGCCTCATCCAGGCGCAAGGTCCGCTGCGCACAGCTCTGCTGGTCAACCGCTCGGAAGCTTTCCTGCTCGAACTGCTCACCGGCGGTTTCGAGCCGGGCGAAATCGCTCAGGCGTTTGAACTGGCCCTGGACCGCTGGCACGCCCTCAAGAGGCTGAACACCCCACCCGAGCAGCTGGTGCTGCGCTTCCACGGCAGCCACGACCAGGCTGTCACCTGGATTGCGTCTCACTTCAACCACATCGCACCCAACTGGGAGATGGAGTTGACCTTTTCGGGCAGCCTGAACGGGCTGATGGCGCTGGCAGAGGGGCGCGCCGAGGTGGCGGGCTGTCACCTGCTGGACGTGGAAACCGGCAGCTACAACCTGCCTTTTTTGAGCAAGCTCTTTCCCGGCAAACACATGGCTGCAATCCGCCTGGCTGAACGTTCTATCGGGTTGATTCTCCCCGCCGGCAACCCACAGCGTCTGGCGGGGTTGCATGACCTGACTCGACCAGGGCTGCGCTTTGCCA
>JACRAG010000027.1 GCA_016213455.1 Anaerolineae bacterium
CGGCGTCCTGCTCCTGTTCTTGCTGTTCGAACAGCGCTTTAAAATCCATTTCTGATCCTTTCCGCTTTCTAAAGGCGAATTTCTATTAAAATCGTCCCAACAAAGTTCGCATTATATCACTCTCTTCCCAAAACAATAGAGCATTAACCTCTTCTTATGTTTGTAATGTCGATCCGTCTTAGAAATATTAATGTAAGATTATAGGAATAAAATTTTCCGTCCAGGTAACCGGATCATTCATAGCACACCCATCTCCATTGGCAGCCGCCAGCGCATGGGCATGAGCCTGTCCTGCCGGAAGGTTGAGTTGGTTCCACGCTTAATCGCCTTGATCAGGAGGATCCATGGCTTCCGTTATCGTCGAAGTGAACGACCTGCATAAAAAATATGGGGATTTCCATGCCGTTCAAGGCATCAGCTTCGCCATCCAGGAAGGTGAAGTCTTCGGTCTGCTGGGACCCAACGGCGCAGGCAAAAGCACCACCATCTCCATGCTCACCGGGCTGTTTCCGCCTACCAGCGGCAGCATTCGCGTCGGCTCCTATGACGCGGTGAAGCAAACCGACCAGGTGAAAAAGATCATCGGCGTGGTTCCCCAGGATATCGCCCTGTATGCGCCGCTCAGTGCGCGCGCCAATCTGCGCTTTTTTGGCGAGATGTTTGGCTTGTCTGGCAAGGAATTGAACGCGCGTGTGGATTCCGTGTTGGAGATCGTCGCCATGCATGAACGCGCCAATGACGCGGTGAGCACCTTCTCCGGCGGCATGAAGCGCCGCATCAACCTGGCAGTAGGGCTGATCAACAACCCGCGCATGCTTTTCCTCGACGAGCCGACTGTGGGCGTGGACCCGCAGAGCCGCAACCACATCTTTGAATCGGTGGAACGGCTCAACCGCGAAAACGGAATGACCCTGCTTTACACCACGCATTACATGGAGGAAGCCGAGCGCCTGTGCCACCGCGTCGCCATCATCGACGGCGGCAAGATCATCGCCATCGACACGCCGCGCAACCTGATCGGCATGTTGGGCGGCGGCATATTGCAAATTGGCATGGCTGAAGCGGTGGAGGAGCTGCGCGCAGCGGTCGCGGCGCTGCCCACCGTGCAATCCGCAGCCTACATGACGCAAAAAACCGGAGAGAGTCAAACCGCACGGGTGGTGATGAAGATTGAAACCCGCCAGGCCAATGCCGCCCTGTTGGAGGTCATCAACTTCTTCAACGACCGCGGCGTGAACATGCTCTCTCTGGAAACGCTGGAACCCAACCTGGAGAGCGTGTTCCTGCATCTGACCGGCAAGTCCTTGCGCTCCTGACAGGAACAACCATGCGCAATCTACTGGCACTCTTTTTCAAAGATCTGCGGCTGCTGCTGGCTGACCGCGCCGAAATTCTCGTCCTGGTGTTGATGCCGCTGGCATTCATTCTGCCCATTGGGTTTGCGCTGGGCGGCGGCGATGGCTACGGCATGAGCCGCAACAACAACCGCATGGCCCTGCCGGTCATCGACCGGGATGGCGGAGCCGTATCGCAGGAGTTGGTCAAAGCCCTGCAGGGCAGCCTGTTTGTCGAGACACTGTTCACCCCCAACCAATTGAAAAGCATGGGTCTCGATACCAATCCGATCTGTGCGCAGGGCAGCCCCGCCTGCCAGGAAGCCGCCGCGCGCCGCATGGTCGAAACATCGCGCCGGGCAGCCGCTGTGGTCATCCCTGCGGGACTGTCACAATCCGTCGAAAACGGCCAGCCCGCCGAAATCCTGTTCATCTACGACCCCACTGCCGACAATGTCCATTTGCAGCAGCTTCAGGGCGTTTTGAATGGGGCTGCCCTCAAGGTCTCTGTCTCCCGCCAGGTCAACAGCGGCATGGGCGATCTGCAAAACCTGCTGGTTTTTGCGCCCGAATCACTGCAACAGAGCGTGGCTGAGGCTGAGAAAGCCAAGGAAAGCACACCCGCCGCGGAGCAACCACCCGCCATTTCTCTGCAAACCATCCAGCCTTCCAAAACCAACCTGCCCGCCATACCGGATACCTTCCAGCAAACCGTACCGGGTTACACGGTCATGTTCGTCTTTTTTCTGATCGGTACCATCTCCTCCGCCATGACCGACGAACGCCGCCAGGGCACCTTCCGACGGCTGCTCCATATGCCGGTCAAAAAATGGCAGATCGTCAGCGGCAAGTTGTTCTCCGGGGTGGTCATCGGCCTGGTGCAAATCGCCATCCTGTTTGGCGTGGGCACACTGGCCTTCCGCATGCAGATTGGGACGCAGTACGCAGCCCTCTTCCTGCTCAGCCTGGCGCTGGTGCTGTGCGCGGTTTCACTGGGCCTGGCTGCCTCAACCACACAAATCGGCGGCGTGCTAACCCCGCTGTTGATCGTTGCGGCGCTGCTGGGAGGCTGCATGTTCCCAATTGACCTGATGCCGCCCTTCCTGCGGGTGATCAGCTTTTTCGTCCCCCACAGTTGGGCGCTGCAGGGCTATCAAAACCTGATGGTGCGCGGGCAGGGATTGGCGCAAACCCTGCCGCACATCGCCATATTGCTCGGGTTCGCCGCAATCTTCTTCTTCCTGGCCTCCCGCCGCATCGATTACGAGGAATGGTAGCCATGTTCGCACAAATCACCTCCCTCACCCGTAAAGAACTGGCCCTGTGGTTGAAACGTCCCGGGCAGTGGATCGTCATATTCCTCGTCCCCTTTGCCTTTATCGCCATCTTCACGGCAGTATTTGGCGGCAGCGACATCCCCCGCGTGGCCATTTACCTGGCCAATGAGGACACAGGCGCTCCGGCTCGCCGGGTCGTCGAAAGCCTGCGCGCTTCCGCCAACCTGGAAGTCACCGAACTATCCAGCCGCGCCGAAGCCGACCGGTTGGTCGGCGAAGAGAAACGCATGACCGCGGTGGTTATTCCGGCTGGTTTCAGCCAGGCTGTTGAAGCAGGCTCAGGCGCGACCATTCAGCTCATCGTTGACCCGGCCCAGAACGAGCGCGCTGCCATCGTCAACGGGCTGGTCACCGAAGCCCTTTCCGGGTTAATTGTGGATGCCGAAGTCACCCGCGGCGTGAACGACGGCGTGGGGGCTTTCATCGACAGCACAGGCAACGACACTGAAACCCCAGAAATCCGCGGCTTTCTGGTCGCCGCCATGAAAGGCATCGTATCCGCCCAGGCACAGGAGGCGGTTGACAACCCGCTCATCCGCGTTTCCCGCCAGTCCGCGGCAGACGCCAGGGCCACCCGTCCCCCCACCCTGCTGGAAAGCCTGGTGCCGGGTTACAGCTTGATGTTTGTCTTCTACCTGGTGTCGATGATGGCGGTCACCGTGGTGGATGAGCGCCAGACCGGCACGCTGCGCCGCCTGTTGATCCTGCCGGTGCGGCGATGGGTCATCCTGTTCGGCAAAGCCCTGCCATTTTTCCTGATCGCCCTGGCTCAGATCAGCGCGGTGCTGCTGGTGTCCACTTTGCTCTTCGACTTCTCACTGGGGAATCACCCGGCAGCCCTGATTCCCATCCTGGTGGGCACCGCCGCTTCGGTTGCCGGGCTGGGTATGTTCATCGCCGCGCTGGTCCGCTCAGGCGGACAGGCCTCCGGGCTGACCATCCTGGTCGTACTGGTCATGGCGGCGGTGAGTGGTTCGTTGTTCCCGTCCATTCGCATCCCCTACCTGGAATACGCCACGCCGCATTATTGGGCCATTCAAGGCATGCAGAATGTGATGGCGCGCGGTATGGGTCTGGAAGGCGCCTGGCTGCCCAGCCTGGTGCTGCTGGGCGCCGCAGCGGTGTTCTTCACCCTGGGCGTGCTGCGTTTCCGGTTTGATGACTGACCAACCTTGACCAGCCGAAAGACAAAAACCCGTCTCAAAAGAATGAAGACGGGTTTTATATTTTGCCAGGCTCATCGCCCGATCCCGGTATAATAGACTGTGGGAGTGGATGAGTCCCGGTGGGCTCCCCGGTCTTCAAAACCGGTGGCGGGTCGCGTTGCGGGCCGCGGTGGGTTCGACACCCATCCATTCCCGCCTGTTTTAAGAACCTATCCAGACATTAACCACATTGCCCATCACCATCCCGTGGGATTGGAAAAAAACAAGAGGTTTGGTTTTATTTTCGGATAGATCCTAAATCAACGCCGCAGAGACCGAGAGGAACCACACCAGGTTGGCGGCGAAAATGGCCCACTCAAGCATCGCGAGCGCCCAGAAAGCCGGGCGCTCTTTGATTCGGCGCTCATGGATGTTCACTTCTCCGCTCTGGATCACCGATTTGCCGCGCAGCCGAACCAAAAATGCAGCATAGGCGACAAAGGTCAGCAGGGCAAACCACAGGGTGTAGCGCGGAGCCACTTCGTTCCCCACCGGCTGCAGCAGGGTGGCGACGATGAAAAAAAGCACCATGATCAGGCCGCTGCGAAAGAAAACCATCGCAGCTCGGGTATGGCTTTTCAAATCATTCATTGGGAAACAACCCACCAGCGACAGGCTAATCGTATTGACGGCGCCTGCAGCCGCCCCCAAC
>JACRAG010000312.1 GCA_016213455.1 Anaerolineae bacterium
GCCGGGCGTGGCGATCTCTCCCAGTGCGCAACCTTTCGGCTCCAGTAGGGTGCGTTGAGGCAACGCACCATCTTAATCAAGTTGAGCAAGATGGTGCGTTGGCCCAAGGCAGCCAACACACCCTACGAAGCACCCGTACCATGTCATCGCGAGCGAGAATGGCTAATTCCCCATTGACAAAATCGTTTTTATCGTTAAAATAATTTTTAATGATAAACAGGAGTTAAGCGATGGAACAATTTAAACCTGAAACCAACCGCACCATCCAGGATCTCGAAACCCTGCAGGTGGTGGCTGATCCGCTGCGGGCACAAATCTTTGAGCTGCTCGCCGAAGAACCCCTCACCGTGCGCCAGGTCGGTGAACGCCTGGGCCTGACCGCCGGGCGCTTGTATTATCACTTCAACCTGCTGGAAAAACACGACCTGATCCGCGTCGTCGAAACCCGCACCGTGGCCAACATGCTGGAAAAGCTCTACCGCGCCTCTGCCCGCTCGCTCGAACTGGCCCCCGGCCTGCTGGACTTTTCTTCCATGGAAAACCGCGACGGCTCGCTGCGCATGCTCGCCTCCATCGCCGACGCCGCGCGCGACGACCTGCTGCGCTCCATCCAGGCCCGCCTGGCCGAACTGGACCGCGGCGCGTCAGCCAACCCGCGCCAGGTGATGGCCAACCGCGCCATTGCCCGCCTGACCAGCCAACAGGCCGGCGTCTTCCTCGAGCGCGTGCAGGCCCTGATCGCGGAATTTGAACAGGCCGGGCAGGCTGCCCCGACGGCAGACGGCGAGGACCGTGTGCCGTATGCCATGACCGTCATCTTCAATCCCAGTTTCTACTACCGCGAAGACGGAGAAACCGCATGAATGCTGAATTGACTGCTCAATCCCAGGCGGCGCGCCCCAGCATGCGCACCTTCCTGATCATCTGCATCAGCCAGGCCGTGTCCATCCTCGGTTCCGGCATGACCAGCTTTGCCCTGGGCGTGTATATCTTTACCGTCACCCGCCAGGCCACGCCCTTTGCCATCACCGTGTTGTTCGCCAGCCTGCCGCGGGTGCTGCTGGCCCCCCTGGCCGGCGCCGTGGCAGACCGCTTCGACCGGCGCAAAGTGATGATCCTGGCGGACAGCGGCGACGCGTTGTCCAGCCTGGTCATCGCGCTGCTGGCCTTCAGCGGCAACCTGCAAATCTGGATGATCTACGCCGCTGTCTTTGTCAGCGCGCTGTGCAATTCCTTCCAAAGCCCGGCCTACTCCGCCTCCGTGATCATGCTGGTGCCCAAGGAACAGCTCGGGCGCGCCAATGGGCTGATCCAGCTCTCGCAGTCGCTGGAGATGCTGGTCTCGCCAGTGCTGGCCGGCATCCTCTTCCCCCTGATCGGCCTGAGCGGCGTGATCCTGGTCAACATCGTCACCTTCAGCGTCGCGGTGGGCACGCTCTTCTTCGTGCGCATCCCCATGCCCGAACGCACCCAGGTCACAGCCCCCGGCTTCGCTTCCATCTTGAAGGATGCCGCCTATGGCTGGAACTACCTGTCTGCCCGGCCCGGCCTGTTTGGCATGTTGTGGTACTTTGCACTGGTGAACTTTCTCCTGGGCATCTCCACCGTGATCCTGAGCCCCATGGTGCTTTCCACCGGCAGCGCCGCCACCCTGGGCGCGCTGCAGACCGCCGGCGGCGTGGGCATGCTGGTGGGCAGCGTGATCATCTCAGCCTGGGGCGGCCCAAAGAACCGCATCCTGGGCGTGCTCACCTTCATCGGCGTCGGGTCGCTGGGCCTGGCCGTGATGGGCTTCAGCCCCAATCCGTGGATCACCGGCGCAGGCCTGCTGTTGTTCATGACCGTCATCCCCATGGCCTCCACCTCCAGCCAGGGCATCTTTCAGACGCGCGTACCCAGAGATGTGCAGGGGCGAGTCTTCGCCATCCGCGGCATGATCTCGCAGTCCATCATGCCGCTGGCCTTCATCGCCGCCGGCCCGCTGGCAGACCGCATCGCGGAGCCGTTGATGCAGCCCGGGGGGGCGCTGGCGGTCACTAGCCTGGGCGCCTGGTTGGGAACCGGCGCCGGGCGCGGCATGGGGTTGATCTACGTCACCGCCGGCGCGCTGCTGCTGATCGTCACCCTGCTGGTGGCGGGCATCCCGCACATCCGCAACGTGGAGAAAGATCTGCCCGATGTGACAGAACCCGCCGCATAATGCAGCCTGTTCCCCCTCCCGCACAACCCGCGGGCGGTCCCCATGAACAATAAACCTCCAGCGCAAAAGTCACGCTGGAGGTTTGTCTAATCAAAATTCGCTCAGTTCAGGCGGAAGTTCTCCACCACCTGCTGCAGCTTGCCAGCCAGGCGCGCCAGTTCCGCCGCTGAGGCGGTCACTTCCTGCACCTGCGCCGACATCTCTTCCGTCGAGGCCGACACTTCCTCCACCGCCGCGGAGTTCTCCTCCGAAATGGCGGCGATGTTCTCGATGGCCGACGAAACCTGCTGCGAGTTGGCTGACATCTCCTCGGTGGAGGCGGTGTTTTCTTCGACAATCGCCGACACCGTATCCATCGAAGCCACCATTTCGCCCGCGAAGCCGGACATGCTGCTGGTCGCTTTGGCGGCTTGCTGCGCCTGCACGTTGACCGATTCAGCCGCGCTCAGGATGGTCTTGAGGGCTGCGCCGGCTATTTCAGCCATCGCCACGCCGTCATTGACTTCCTTGCTGCCCTCCGCCATGGAAGAGACGGCCTCATCCACTGTGTGTTGAATGGTGCGGACCAATTCGCCAATCTCTCTGGTCGCCGCCGAAGCCCGTTCGGCCAGCTTGCGCACCTCATCCGCCACCACGGC
>JACRAG010000313.1 GCA_016213455.1 Anaerolineae bacterium
AAGGCGACCTTGATGCGCGGCTGAGGTACATGGGCGCGGGCCAGTGCTGTGGAGGTGACCAGTTTGTCACCACAGGTGGCGGCAACGTGCGCCATGTTGACGGTGGGAATGCCCCAGGCGTTGAGAATCTGTGTGGCGTACAGGCCGCGGGCATAAGAAATGCTGCGCTCCAGCACCACATCACAACTGCTCCACGCGCCGGGTTGGTCAATGTCAAAAGTGGCGGTGCGGTCGTCGATCCGTTCGTAGGCCACGCCGCGTTTCTCCAGGCTTTCCAGCAGCCATTTTTCTTCAACGCGCACGCGCGAAAGCAGGATACCTACTTTCATCTTATTCGCCCCAGTCTTCCTCTTCCATCGGCGCCAGTTCGACGGTGGGAGGGTTCAACGAGGTCACTTCCAGGTCCACACCGCAGTCGGCGCAGACGACAATCTCTCCAACGACAACGCCGTCGAAAGAAACTTCAGCATCACATTCAGGGCAATGGGCAGCAGACATGTTTCAATTCTCCTTTAGGGTTTTTAGCTTCCATCCCCGCCGTGGGGGGTCTCGGAATGGGGGACGGAGCTGCGAATTTTATGGCTTTTCAAGAATTCTCTGGCCTGCTGCAGTTGAATGGTGACTGCGGCAGGGGCAGTACCGCCGGGAACGTCGCGGCGGGCCACCGAAGCTTCAAAATCAAACACGGTGTTCACATCATCGCCAAAAAAGGCGCTAATGCTTTGCAACTCACTCACCGGCAGGCGGTTGAGCGGGGTTTCCAGGTCGAGAGCGCGCCGCACGGCTTTTCCCACCAGGGTGTGGGCTTCGCGGAAGGGCACGCCTTTTTTAACCAGGTAATCGGCCAGGTCAGTGGAGAGCATGGCGGGATTGAGCGCTTTTTCCATGCGGTCGGCGCGAATTTTGAGGGTGGAGACCACCCCTGCGACCACCGGGAGCATCAGGCACAGGGTGTCGGTGGTTTCGAAAACCGGCACTTTGTCCTCCTGCAGGTCTTTGTCGTAAGCCGAAGGCAGGCCCTTGAGCATGGTCATCACGCCGGTCAGGCGTCCGATGAGCGTGCCGGCTTTGCCGCGGGTCAACTCCAGCGTGTCGGGGTTCTTCTTCTGCGGCATCAAGCTGGAGCCGGTGGAATAGGCATCCGAGAGGTCGATGAAACCGAACTCCGCGGAGGTGTAGAGGATGAGCATTTCGGACAGGCGCGAGAGGTGAATGCCGATCATGGCGGCGGCAAAAAGGTATTCAGCCGCCGAGTCACGGTTGGAAACACCGTCGATGCTGTTGGGGGTGTAAGCTTTGAAACCGAGCTGGTTGGCCAGGAATTTCCGGTCGATGGGGAAGGGGGTGCCGGCGATGGCGCCCGAGCCAAGGGGAAGCACGGCAGCGCGCTCGCGAATTTGCGCCAGGCGCTGGCGGTCGCGTGCCAGAGGCCAGAAGTGCGACAGCCACCAGTGGCTGAGCAGAATGGGCTGGGATTGCTGGAAGTGGGTGTAACCCGGCAGCAGCACCCCCATATCCTCTTCGGCGCGGGCGACCAGTGTTTTTTGCACCAGTTTGAGGAAAGCATCCACCCGGTCGATCGCATCCACCAGCCAGAGCGCAAAGTCGGTGGCGACCTGGTCGTTGCGGCTGCGCCCGGTGTGCAGTTTTCCACCTACCGGGCCGGTCAGCTCGGTCAGGCGCCGTTCGACTGCGGTGTGTACATCTTCGTCGGAAGGCAGGTGTTCGAATTTGCCGGTGCGGATTTCCGTCAGAACATCGGTCAGGCCTTTGACGATCTGGTGCTGTTCATCCAGGGTAATGACCCCGGCTTTCATCAGCGCTTTCGCCCAGGCGATGGAACCGCGCACGTCCACTTCTGCCAACCGCCAGTCAAACGACAACGACGCATTGTATTCCCAGGCGATGGGGTCCAGCCCACCTTCGAAACGTCCACCCCATAATTTACCCATGCTCTCCTCCGTCCTTGCGCAATGCTGTTTTTAATGGATTTAAATCGTCTTGAAAGTACACATTTTACCGCATTGCGGGCTTAATCACGCTTGAAGGTGGAATAATCAGGTGATTCGTATTCCAATTTTTGTCCATTGGCGATGTCGCGCATGGCAGCCACTTTGAGGGGCAGGCCAAACAGGGTGATGAATCCGGCAGAGTCGCTCTGGTCATACACGCTGTCCTGTCCAAAGGTGGCAAAATCTTCGCGGTACAGGCTGTCGACACTTTTCTTGCCGGCGGGGATCACATTGCCCTTATACAGCTTGACTTTGACCGAGCCGTTGACGTGCTCCTGGGTGACATCGAAGAAGGCATCCATGGCTTCACGCAGGGGGGTGAACCATTGCCCGTTGTACACCAGTTCGGCGTAGCGTTGGGCCACCACATCCTTGTAGTGCAGGGTGTCACGGTCCAGGCAGATCTGCTCCAGTTCCTTGTGCGCTTTGACCAGGATGGTGCCGCCGGGGGTTTCGTACACGCCGCGCGATTTCATGCCCACCAGGCGATTCTCCACCATGTCCACCCGACCCACACCGTGTTTCCCGCCCAGGTCATTCAGAGTCTGGATCAGGGTGGCGGCGGAGAGGGCTTTGCCGTTCAATTTGACCGGGACACCTTTTTCAAAGGCGATCTCGACATATTCCGGCTCGTTGGGCGCATTTTCCGGCGCAACGGTGAGTTGGAACATGGATTCTTCCGGCTCAGCCCAGGGATCTTCGAGCAGCCCGCCTTCGTGGGAGATATGCCACAGGTTGCGGTCGCGGCTGTAGATGGATTTGAGAGAGGAGGAGACGGGGATATTATGGGCGGCGGCGTACGCCAGGGCGTCTTCACGGGATTTGATGTCCCATTCGCGCCAGGGAGCGACGGTTTTAATGCGCGGATCGAGGGCCATGACGGTCAATTCAAAGCGCACCTGGTCGTTGCCTTTGCCGGTGCAGCCGTGCGCCACAGCCATGGCGCCTTCCTGGTGGGCCACATCCACCATGTGTTTGGCAATCAACGGGCGGGCGATGGAAGTGCCCAGCAGGTATTCGCGTTCGTATATGGCGCCGGATTTTAGCAGCTTGAACAGGTACTGGCTGGCAAACTCCTCGGTGAGATCTTCGATGTAGATCTTGCTGGCCCCAGAGGCTTCGGCTTTGGCAGGCAGTCCGGAGAGTTCCTCGCGCTGGCCTACGTCGGCGGTGTAGCAGATCACCTCGCAGCCGTAGTTTTCCCTGAGCCAGGGCACGATGACGGATGTGTCCAGTCCCCCGGAATAGGCCAGAACGATTTTCTCGATTTTAGGCTTGGCTGATGATTTCGGCATGGTCATGGTCTCCTTGGTTGGTTCTGAAAATGAAACAAAAAAAGCCCTCCAGGTTGGAGGGCTTGGTTATCCGGTTTCTTTTTTTGGCGTCTGGCTGAAAAAGAGAACGACTAACCGACCTTTCCCTGGAACAGGTGGGAAGGGTTCATCGGTCGTCGGGCCTTCAGCTCAGTCGTGTATTTCATCTTGATTACCTTAACGTGCAGGGGATTATAGCACCCCGATGGGTTCTGTCAAGGGAAAAAGTGGATCAAAATTGGCAGACTTGCATTTCTGTCAGGCTTGATTTTCAACCGCGCGGAGCGTACACTGATGAATATGTACATTGTTTGTCCAGTTTTGCAACGAGAGGATGTCGATGCGCGATGATTTGCGGTTGATGGCGATTCTGGCTCATCCCGACGATGAGTCTTTGGGCTGCGGTTTTTGCCTGGCGCATTATGCCAGCCAGGGCGTGCATGTTTCGCTGGTGATGGGCACGCGCGGTGAACGCGGTTGGGGCGGCGCGCCGGATGATTTTCCTGGGCTGGAAGTGCTGGGGACCATCCGTGAGAAAGAGCTGCGCTGTGCAGCCGATTGCCTGGGAATTGAGGAAATCACTTTTCTGGATTATATCGACGGTGACCTGGATAAAGCCAATCCACAGGATGCGATTCGGAAAATATCTCATGCCATCCGGCGGGTGAAGCCGCAGGTGGTGTTGACCTTTGATCCTGCCGGCGCTTATGGGCACCCGGATCACATCGCCATTGCCCAATATGCCGTGGCTGCCATCGTTGCCGCTGCCGATGTCCATTACGCCGATGCGCAAGACCTGGCGCCGCATACCGTGCAGAAGACCTATTACATGTTGGACACGGAT
>JACRAG010000308.1 GCA_016213455.1 Anaerolineae bacterium
ACCCGCAGGCCGATCTGGGACTGCACCTCACCATGACCGCTGAATGGGCCTCCAGCCGGTGGGGGCCGCTGCTGCCGCCTGAACAGGTGAGCAGCCTGGTGGAGCCTGGCGGATGGTTCCACGCAAGCACCGCCGGGTTCTGGGAACATGCCAGGCCCGCTGAAGCGCAGCGCGAGGCTGAGGCGCAGCTTGCGCTTACCCGTCAAGCCGGATTGGAGATCACCCATCTCAACGACCACATGGCGATCTTTCTCAAGCCGGATTTCATGTCCATCCTGGTCAGCCTGGCGCAAGCCCACCACCTGCCCCTGCGCCAGGTCCGCCTCACAGCGCCGCAACCCGGTTCGTGGGATGCGGCAAACGACACGCTACTGGAACAAGCCGGTCGGGAGGGCATGCCGCACTTCGACCGGGATATCGGCTTACCGCTTGACGAACCCGACCCGGAAGTTCAGGCAGCCGCCCTGGTCGCTGAATTGGCGCAACTTCCACCCGGCACGCTCTCCTGCTTATGTTTTCACCCGGCAGTGGATACGCCCGAGCTGCGTTCCATCGCCCAGGATTGGCAGGCACGGGTTGCCAATTACCTCGCCGTTCAGTCGCCAGCCGTGCAACAGGCCCTGCGCCAGCCGGGTATGCAGGTCATTGGCTACCGCCGGCTGCGCGAGGCATGGATCCAATCCTCCTTTTAACCTTCACCGGCAAGGGTGACATTCTCGCATCCATGAAAACAAACAGGGACTGGAGGTTCAATCCAGTCCCTGTCCGTTACGCGGGATACCGATAAATTTCTCCGGTTCCATCAGGTTTCGACCTGCCGTCAACCACCGGAAACGGTCAGCGAATCTGCTGGAATTCGGCCTGGTATATGTTCAGCCCATCTTTTGTTGTGACAGACAGGTTGGTCAGATCGCCGGTCAGGAAATACGGCTGGATGGTGCTTTCCTCAGGCTTTTCCAGGTAGGCATAATACAGCGTCACCGGCTGCCCCGCCATCTGCTGCCCGGTTATATAGCCCATCAACGTATGTTCAAAACTGTGATAAGCATTTTTCCAGGGCCAGGCTTTGGGCAGCGCGCCCGCTTTGGGCTGGTTGGTCAACCCGTCCACCGTCGTCCAGACTTCCCCGTACTGCGGGTCCACGAAATAGCGGAAATAGTAATCCGTCGTCCACGGCAGGTAACTCGCCAGCGCCGGATCGCGCAGGGCGAAATCCATGGTGAATTGGTCCAGCTCGTTATAGACCCACCATTCCTTGTCCACGATCAGCGCGCCGCCTTTTTCGTAGCCATTGGCCCACGAACCGCTCTTCTCCAGGTAGGCTTTTTCGAGGATGGGCGGGCCGTTGGTCTCGGCAAAAGCCGTCAGCGCCGCATCGTTGGCGATCAGCCCGGTGTGGTAAATCATCCACATCGCCTTAATCGAATGTCCAAAATCAACACTGGCTGTTTCCAGGTTTTTATCGGCAGGGGTATTGACCGTCAGGAAGAACAGGTTGTCCTTCTCCGAATAAAACTCGTCGATCATCAGGTTGGCCAATCGGACCATGTCGGCCTTCCATGCGCTTTGTTCGGGCTCGGGCAGCAGCGGCGCGACCAACACCATATAAGCGTTCAAGTTGTCCAGCTGGGCAACCAGCCGCTTATCGAGCGCATTGGCATCCTGGTTGGACTCCAGCATCCACTGCAGCGCGTTCAGGTCCGCGTTGTAATACTCCTCGAAAATGGTTTCTTTGACCGCCAGGATATCCGGCAGCACTTCAGGATCGCGCGTCAGATAATAGTAAAAGCTGATCCCCAGCAGAGAATATGCCAGTTCCTGCGGATTACGGAAGGCAGGTTCAGGCAGCCAGGCCTGCTGTGCGCCATCCCACAGGTGATAGGTGCCGCCATTCTGTCGATCGAACGCATTCTGGCGCAGGTAATCCACCCCGGCTTTGGCATACGCCAGATAACGCGGGTCGCCGGTCAGGTGAAAGGCGACGCCATAGCCGTACACCTGGCGTGAACGCGCGACCGTGTAATCGAGGTCCATGTTCAACCAGCCGTTGCTGTCAATTTCCGGACACGGATTACTCGCAGCGTCATACAGAGTTCCGTCGTTGCAGCGCTTGGAAGGAAAGGCACCCAGTGGATCACCCAACGCTTCGGGGCGATCCCAAAACGGCAGCAGATCGTCCTGCAGGTGGGTCAGCCAGCGCGCGCCGTCCGGCAGGCTGGGGGGCTCAGCCGGCGTAGGAGACAGGGTGAGTGTCGGTGCAAGCGTTGCCGTAGGCGCGAGAGTCGCCGTCGACGCCAAAGTCGCTGTTGACTCCGCTGAAGCCAACGCTTCAACAGTAGGTGCAACGGCTGCCGGTGGAACCTGGCAGGCTGCCAGCAGGACGATCAAGAACAATAACAGTGCGCGCTGAATTTTTTTCATAATCTGTTCACTTTTTGGCATGAGGGAGGGGCTGCCGGCGAGGCAGCCCCTCGAACTGATCTATTCTATCTGGCTGAACTTACTTGGTGGCAGCTTTCCACTCGTCGTATTGCTTCTGAACTTCGTCGCGGACCTTGTCGATGCCGGCAGCCTTCAATTCCTCGAGGAACTTGGGCAGCTCGGTGGCGGGATCAATGTAGCCGTAGACCAGCGGGAAGAAGTAGGTATCCACAACCGCCTGGATCGCGGTGATTTCAGGATCCACGGGGGTCTTGTCGAAGCGGAAACCCAGAGAAGGATGCATGATCGCGTCAGTGGAATAATCGATCAGCAGCTTGGCTTTCTCAGGATCTTCTTTGTTGGTCACGTACTGGATCTGGGTGTTGCCCCAAACCCACGCGCCGGGGTGCGCGCCGTACCAGGCGCCGTCGATCAGATTGACGCGACCGTCTGCCTCAAGAGCCCAGTGGGTACCCTCGATGCCAAACAGGGCCATATTGACTAGTTTGGGGTCGGTGTGCAGCAGGTTGATGAATTTCATCGCCTCAACCGGATATTCGGACAGGGCCGGAATAGCCAGCATCGAACCACCGGCATTGACGGTGCCAACGATCTTCGGCTGGGTATAAATTTCTGCCAGTTTCAGGTCGGGATTGCCGGAGGAGTTCACCAACTCCTGCGCCTTGATGTTGTTGCCTTTGAGCGGCTGCGGGGTGATGAAGAACTGACCCGCATTCATGATGGGATTGGACTCAAAACCCTGCAGAGCGGCTTCGGGGTGAATCCAGCCCTTCTGCTGCCATTCGCGGATGATGGTCACATACTCTTTGAACCATTCCGTTTCGGCGATGTTGTAGATTGTCTCATCGAAAGCGCCGTTCGCATCCGGAGCGAGCTTCATCGAGACCAGGTTCTGCGGAACGCCGCTGGCCAGGTTGCTCAGGTTGGGATCAAAGGGGATCGCGGTGGTCACCAGGTAGGGATATTCATCCGGACGGGCAGCCTTGGCTTTTTCCAGCCAGGGCTCCAGGTCACGCAGGCTGGTGATCTTGGCGGCTTCTTCAGCGGTGAAGCCAAGCTCGTCGGCGAAGGTCACGTTGTACACATAGCCGCCCGGGATAGCCAGCTCTTTGTTGGTGGGGACGGCGTAGTTGATGCCCTTGATCTGGGTACCCTTGATGAACGCGGGGTTCAAGCTTTCCAGGATGCCCTGCCCGTACTGTGCAAGCAGGTTGCCGTCGGGGCCGTTATCATCATTCAGGGGCAGCAGCAGGCCCTGGGCTACCAGTTCGTTGTACTGCCACCAGTCGGCGGTGAAGAAGATGTCCATCTTCTCGCCGGCCTGGATGCCGGTGATCGCCTTGGAGAACCAATCACCCCAACCCACGATGTGGAAGACCACATCAGCGCAAATCAAGGGCTCGATATATTCATTCACCGCGGCTTCCACATCGGCGCGCGCGGGAGTATCACCGTTGCCGACCATGTACAGGTCGAGCACGACGGGTTCAGTGCAGGCCGGAACTTCAGTGGCGACGGGTTCAGTCGTAGCCGTGGGCTGCTCGGCGGCAGGCTGCTCCGCAGCCGGTTGTTCTGCAGCGGGCTGCTCAACAGCCGGCGCTTCGGGCGTTGCGGCAGGCGCGCAAGCCGTGAGCAGGAAGGCGACCAGCAATAACAGGGAAACCAGCTTTCGAATCATTGTTCTCTCCTTTAGAAAACTCTTATATGGATCATCCATATAATGACGAATGATGGGTGGACCTGCCTGGGCAAGCCCAAACTAACCTTTGATGGCGCCGATCGTCAAACCGCGCACAAAGTAGCGCTGGAAGAAGGGGTAGGCCAGAATGATGGGGCCTACCGTCACAACTGCCATGGCCATGCGGAAGGTTTGCGAGGGCAGATCGGCGAGGCTGACAAGGCCTTGCATTTTGTCTGCATTTTCCAGCAAGAAGCGAATGTTATTCAACGTCGAGTAAATGGTGTACTGCAGGTTGTAGAGTTCCACATTGTCGATCAACAGCAGAGCGTTGAAGAAGTTGTTCCAGATGCCGATGGCGCTGAACAGGGCCACCGTAGCCAGTCCTGGAACCGACAGCGGCAGGACCACCCGCAGGAGGGTCGTCCACTCGGATGCACCGTCAATGCGCGCCGCTTCGATCAGCTCATCGGGCACGTTGGTTTTGATGTACGTGCGCAGCACAAACACCCAGAAGGGGCTGAACGCAGAAGGCAGGAAGAGTGCCCAGATGGTATTTTGGATCTGCAGGATCTGGCGCATGACCATGTAATAAGACACCAGGCCGCCGCCGAACAACATGGTGAAGAATGCGAAGAAGGTGAAGAAGGTGGAAAAGCGGAAGTTATTGCGCGAAAGCGGGTAGGCATACAACATGACCAGGATCACCGAAAGGATGGTACCGGCTACCGTGGAAATGATCGTATTCTTATAAGCCGTGATGATGATCGAGCCTTCCCGGAAAAGGTAGGAATACGCCGCCAGCGAAAATTCTTTCGGCCACAGACGGTAGCCATCGGCAATCAAGGTCTTTTCATTGGTCACAGAGGCGATGATGATCACGTAAAAAGGAGCCAGCGTCAGGATGGCGCAAATGACCATCAAGACATTCAGCGCCACATTGGTCGACGGGCTGATGGACAGCATGTCGCGGGCGATCTTGGGTTTGGCAGTTCTCATGGTTACTTCCCTTCTCGTTTTCGCCAGGCTAGAACAATGCCAGGTCGGGTCTGACTTTACGCACAATGTAGTTGGCGACCAGGATCAACACAAAGCCGATCACCGATTGCACCAGCGCCACGGCTGCCGGATAACCCAGCGGGGAGGTGGAGCGCAGCATGTTGAAGACATACACGTCGATGGTGGTGGTGACTTCGCGGATGAAGGCCGAGTTGGCCGGCAGGGTATAGAACATGTCGAAGTCGGAAACAAAGATGCGTCCAACTGCCAGAATTTGCAGCAGCACAATGGTGGGGACCAGTTGAGGCAGGGTGATGTTGAAGAATTGCTGCCATTTTGAAGCGCCATCGATGGCAGCGGCCTCATATAACTGGCGATCGATGCCGGTGATAATCGCCAGGTACAGGATCGAACCGTTACCGGTGTATTTCCAAATGTTGGCGATCAGGAAGATGAAAGGCCACAAAATCTTCGCTTTGTAGATTTCCAGCATCGGCATATTCAACGATGCCAGCGCGGTATTGATGATGCCCGATTGATTCGCCAACGCATACACCACATAGGCCACAACCACCCACGAGATGAAGAACGGCAGGAAGAATATGGAATGGTAGAGCTTGGCCCAAAAGCGGTTGGTCAGTTCGTAGATGATCACCGCCAGGGCGATGGCGCACACCAGCCCGGCAACCATGAACAACAGGTTGTAGAGCAGCGTATTGCGCACAAATTCCAGCGTATTGTTCAGATTGACCGGCAGGATGAGGTACTTGAAGTTATCCCACCCCACCCATTCGCTCTTGATCAAGCTGTAGATGAACTTGTTTTGGGTCCAGAAATCTTCCGGAGGCCGTTGCAGCCGGTAATTTTTGAACGCCAGAATGATGCCCGGCATAGGCAGATAGGCAAAGATAAACAGCCAGATCGCGCCAGGCAGAACCATGGTCAGGTAGGAAAGATTGCAGTAGATCGCATCCAGCGTCCACCGCCGCCTGGGGCTGGTCCCTTTCTGGGTTGAGACCGTCATCGTTTCAGACATGCAAAAGCCTCCTGTGCTATGATCGGCCCTTTATGGTGGGCGAGGTAAGAGTTGCGGTACTTTCCCGGACAATCAATTCTGGATAGAGCAGCCGCTGGTGCGGCGCAATATCGGGCGTTCGGATCAGTGAAAGCAGGTGCTGGAGACCGAGCGTGCCGAGCGCATTGAAATCCTGGCGAATGGTGGTGAGCGGCGGGTCGCTGAAAATAGCAAAAGGCAGGTCATCAAAGCCAATCACCGACACATCCTGCGGAACGCGCAGTCCCTGGCTTTTGATGGCACGAATGGCGCCCAAAGCCATTTCGTCATTGGCGCAGACCAGCGCCGTAAAATCCGGTCCGTTTGCCAGCAGGCGCAGGGCAGCTTCATAACCGCTGACCATTTCGAACAGACCGCGTTCACTGGCGACCAGCTCCAAACCGTTCTTGCGCAGCACTTTCTCCAGCGTCTCCTGCCGGAGCTGGGCATCGTAATAATGTTCGATCCCTTGAATGGCAGCGATGCGGCGGTGACCCAGGTCCAGCAGGTGCTGCGCCGCCATGCGCATCCCTTCGCGCTGATCCACCAGCACGGCGTTGGTCCCATAACCCAGGCTGCTGCCCACCACCACATAGGGGATCTTCCCCATCAGGTCGCTGAGTTCGCTTTCGGTCACCAGCACCCAGGGGAGGATCAACAGCATGCCATCCACCTGGCTGGCTGCAATGTCACGCAGACAGGCGCGCAAATCCCTGACCGCATCCTCATTGCGCTGAAAACCGCTCAAGCGCAGCTGGTAGCCCTGGCTGTAAGCGCCGTGCTGCATGGCGGGCAGGGTGCGCAGGTTGTGAATGTCAAACGCCAAAACATGGATGGCGTTGGATTTGCCCGTCACCAGGCTGCGCGCCGCCCGGTTGGGCTGGTAATTCAAATCTGCGATGGCGCGGTTGACTTTTTCCATCGTCCTGGTCGAGACATTGGGGGAACGATTCACGACGCGCGACACGGTCTGGTAGGAAACACCAGCAAGCTTGGCGACATCATGAAGCGTGGCAGGAGATGGCAAGGTCAATTCCTAAAATGAATTGTGATTGTTTTGGCGAGCGTTCACAAGTATTATATAGACTCAAAAACCAAAAGGCAATACCCTGATGAAAATTAGTGATCCGATCGACCCAAAAAGGAAGGAAATCACACCATAAACGTGACATATTGGCACAAAAATAGCCGTTGACGGACCTTTTTGCATGTGATAAAGTGTGCGAAGGTTCTCTTAATGTGCATCCTGCAACCTGGCTAGTGTGTCATAACAATTGTTATTTATTGTGAACGTAAATACAACTGGGCGGATATGCGTTCCACCGGTGTTTTCCAGGCAACCCGGCGTCTGAGAGTAACCCAGAACTGATTAATAAGAGGTATTTCATGCCGCACATCTCCTTCCCCGCCAGGTTTGTCTGGGGCGCCGCAACTTCCGCTTACCAGATCGAAGGCGCCTGCAATGAAGACGGAAAAGGCCCATCCATCTGGGATACGTTCTGCCGCATGCCGGGTAAAATTGACAACAGCGCCACGGGCGAGATCACCTGCGACCATTACCATCACTGGCAGGAAGACATCGCATGGATGAAAGCCCTCAACCTGCAGGCCTATCGCTTTTCCATTGCCTGGCCACGCATCTTGCCCCAGGGACGCGGCGACATCAACCCTTCCGGGCTGGATTTTTACGACCGCCTTGTGGACGGTCTGCTGGAAGCCGGGATCCAACCTTACGCCACCCTGTATCATTGGGATCTGCCCCAGGCCTTGCAGGACGCGGGTGGATGGACTGAGCGCTGCACTGCCGAAGCTTTCACCGGTTACACCGATGCCGTCACCCGTTGCCTGGGCGACCGTGTGAAGCATTGGATGACCATTAACGAACCCTGGGTCAGCGCCTTCCTGGGCCACGAGAGAGGCGTACACGCCCCCGGGTGGCAGGATACCGGCGCAGCCGTGCGGGCTGCCCATCACCTCTTGTTGGCCCACGGGTGGAGTGTCCCGTTGATTCGCCGCAACAGCCCGGGGGCGCAGGTGGGCATCGCACTGGATATTGTTCCCACCGAGCCTGCCTCGCCCAGTTTCGCCGACGAACTGGCAGCGCGCCGCGAGGATGGGCTGCACAACCGCTGGTTCCTCGATCCGCTGTTTGGGCGCTCGTACCCAACCGATATTGTGGACGATTTCTGCCGGCAGCAGGCCTGGCCTGAAGCGTTAATCCAGCCGGGCGATATGCAGGCCATTGCCGTGCCGGTCGACTTTCTGGGCATCAATTACTACACCCGCGCCATCGTGAGGGCCAGCATTCCCGAAAGCGACAACCTGCCACCTACCAACCAGTATGCCGACCCATCGGAGTGGATGGAGGGCGGCTGGGCGGACAACTATCCCCAGGGCCTCTACAACCTGCTCACCCGTCTGCGGGATGATTACCCCATCCCACCGATTTACATCACCGAAAACGGCGCAAGCTACAACGATGCGCCGGATGCGCAGGGATGTGTGAACGACACCCGCCGCATCGCCTATATCGAATCGCACCTGCAGCATGCCCTGCGCGCTGCGCAGTCCGGTGTTCCCCTGGCGGGATATTTTGTTTGGTCGCTGTTTGACAATTTTGAGTGGGCTAGGGGATACACCATGCGCTTCGGTCTGGTCTGGGTCGATTACACCACCCAGCAGCGCATTCCCAAGGCCAGCGCCCTGTGGTACCGCGACGGCATCGCCGCCTGGCGCGCCCACCACCACCCCGTCGCCTGACCTGCCTGCCTTTTTGGAAAGGAGATGCCCATGCACATCTTGAATCACCTGCCCGGTCAGCGGTTCGCCCCGCTCGATCCTGTGAGCCTGGCGGAGGTACCCGCTGGGATGCTCACCGTCCAGGATGGGCGCGGGCGCGTATATCTGCACCAGCCATCTTCGACCGAACTCACCTTTCCTGCGGCAGGCGCGACCGGCTGGCAAACGGTCCGGGTGACGGACGAATCCGGCACGGAGGTCGCCCGCCTGACCTTCCAGGTGCAGGCGCACACTGCCATCCAGGAATCCAGCGGTCAGTTTAGCGAACTGCTGGATCTGTGCTATTACAGCATGGCAGATGAGCCGATGGAGCATTTCACGCGTTATTGTGGAAAAACGTACTACTACTTCGTCGGGTGGTTGCGCGACCATGTCCATACCCTGAAAGGTATGAAATACTTCGAGCCTAAGCTGCGCAGCGGCATTGAACTCTACCGCGACAGCCAGCGTGGAGACGGTATGATCTGGGACAACGTCCACCGCCGAGAGCCGCCCGGCATGCAGCGCAACCATTGGGGCGCGCGGTTTTACTATGGCGATTTTGAACGCACCTTTGAAGACGGCACCGCCCAGTTCACCCGCATTCCGGTCGAAAACGACGTGGAGTACCTGTTTGTCGAGGGCATCTACCATACCTGGAAGGCCACCGGTGACACTGCCTGGATGACAGCCTGCCTCGACGCCGCAGTGCGCGCCCTCGATTACACGACCAACAGCCCCTACCGCTGGTCCGAGCAATACGGTTTGCTCAAACGCGGGCACACCATCGACACCTGGGACTTCCAGAACACAGAAGACTGCCTCTCGGATTTCGCAGGCTGGCCCGACCCAATGGCGGTTCACCCGGACAAAACCCGTTTCGGCATCATGTTCGGTGACAACACTGGCTATGCCGCCGCCTGCGGCTACCTGGCGGAAATGCTCGAACAATCCGGGCGCAGGTCCGAGGCGCAATCCTACCGGCAGCGCGGCGCCGAAATCCGCGAACGGCTGGACCGGCTGGCCTGGAACGGGCGCTTTTTCACCCATCATGTCCCCGAGGACCCCACGCTCAGGCGCGACCTGGGTGTGGACGAGTCGACTCAGGTCTCCCTCTCCAATACCTACTCGCTCAACCGGGGCATCACCCAGGAGCAATGCGCCGCCATCCTGCAGACTTACCAGGCGCTGCAAGCCGACCTGCCGCCCGGCTCACCGGGCGAATGGTACCTGATTTACCCGCCCTTCCCGCGCGGCTATGAAGGCCACTGCCCGGAATGGCAGTATATGAACGGCGGCGTCTCCGCCATCGCCGCCGGCGAACTGGCCCACGGCGCATTTGAACACGGCTTCGAGGCCTATGGC
>JACRAG010000303.1 GCA_016213455.1 Anaerolineae bacterium
ATTTCGGAGCGCGGTGGGGGAACGTACGGGCGGTTGTTGCTGCGCACCGGGCCGTAGGGCAGTTTGTTCAACGCCTGGCGAATGATCTTGAGGGATTGCTCCAGCTCATCCATGCGCACCGCGTAGCGCGCGTAGATGTCGCCTTCCTCACGTGTGGGAATGGAGAAGTCGTACTGCTCGTAGCCGGAATAGGGGATGACCTTGCGCAGGTCGTAAGGCACGCCGGAGGCCCGCAGAATCGGTCCGGTGATGCCCCAGGCAATGCACTGTTCAGCGGTGATGACGGATACACCCTGGGTGCGGTCGATGAAAAGCTCGTTGGTGTCGAGCAGGTCATGGTATTTTTGCAGTTCGCGCGGGAATTCATCGATGAATTTGCGCACGGCGGCTTCAAACTCCACCGGCACATCGCGCCACAGTCCGCCAGGGCGCAGGTAAGTGGTCATCATGCGCTGACCAGACACCATTTCAAAGATGTCCAGGATCTTCTCGCGCTCGATCATGCAGTAGAGGAAGGTGGACATGGCTGCCAGGTCCAGCCCGGACGTGCCCAACCAGACCAGGTGGGAATTGATGCGGGTCAGCTCGGTCAGGATGACGCGGATGACCTGGGCGCGCACGGGTACGTCGATCTCACACAGCTTTTCCACCGCCATGCAGTACACCAGGTTGTTGCCGATGGGATTCAGGTAATCCAACCGGTCGGTCATCACTTCAGCCTTCTGGTAGGTCTTGGCCTCCATGTTCTTTTCAACACCGGTGTGGAGGAAGCCAATATCCGGCACGCAGTTCACCACAATCTCGCCGTCCAACTCCAGCAGCAGGCGCAGCACGCCGTGCGTGGAGGGGTGCTGCGGTCCCATGTTGAGCAGCATGGTCTCGCCGGTGCGGGCTTTTTCGGAAACCAGATGACGCAGCTCGTCAACCGATACTTCACGAATTTCTGTCATTGCACGGCTCCGTTATTCTTTCGGGTGCGGTTTGCGCCCGGCAATTTCTTCGAAATTGAAGGTGTACTGCACTTCTTCGTATCCCAGGGGGAAATCCTTGCGCAGCGGGTGGCCCTGCCAGTCGTACGGCATGATGATGCGGCGCATATCCGAGTGCCCGGTGAAGGTGATGCCGAACATGTCGAACACTTCGCGCTCGTACCAGTTGGCGTTGGGGAAAAGTTTTTCCACGGTGGGATGATGGGGCGCATTCCCGTCCAGCGGACTGCGCAGGCAGATCACCAGAGTCTCGCCGAGTGAGCGCAGATGATAGACCACATGAAAACGGGGGGTTTCCTGCGGGTAGTAATCCACGGCGGTGACATCCACCAGCTGGTTAAAGAAAAATTCGTCGCGCAGGGTCTTGACGGCTTCCACGATGTGTTCGGAGGCGATCACCAGGGTCACTTCGCCGCGGAATTCTTCCAGGCTGGCGGCAAAGCGTTCCTGCAGGGCGGCGACGGCGGGTTGAAGTTTCTCTTCCATGGGGTTACCTCGCCTTACTTCCAGGTCGACAGCTTGTCGCCTTTGACTTTATCGTGCAGGGTGACAATGGCGTGAATCAGCCCTTCGGGGCGGGGCGGGCAGCCGGCTACATAGACGTCCACGGGGACGATTTCATCCACCCCCTGCAGGATGGCATAGTTGTTGAAAACGCCGCCGCAGGAGGCGCAGTCGCCCATCGAGATGACCCACTTGGGATAGGGCATCTGATCATACAGCTGGCGCAGCACGGGGGCCATTTTGCGGCTCACCCGTCCGGCAACAATCATCAGGTCCGATTGGCGCGGGCTGGCGCGCATCAGCTCCATGCCGAAGCGGCTCATATCATACGTTGAGGCCTGCGCTGCCATCATTTCGATGGCGCAGCAGGCCAGGCCAAAGAGCATGGGCCACATGGCGTTGGTGCGGGCCCAGTTCACGGCTTGCTCAAGGCCCACGGTGACGACGCCCATGTTACCGAGTTTTTGTTCTACTCCCATTCCAGCGCTCCTTTTTTCCAGGCATACAGATGTGCTACCTCTAAAACCACCACAAAAAACAGGATGAGCACCAGACCCGGCACGCCCAACTCTCGGAAGGCAAGCGCCCAGGGCAGGAAAAAGACGACTTCGATATCAAAAAGGATGAACAGCACCGCGATCAGGTAGTAACGCACATGCATGCGCCGCGTACCCGGACCGTAAGGGACCATTCCCGACTCGTACGGCATGGCTTTCTTCTCGCTGGGACGGCGCGGGCCAAACAAATGACCAAGCGCAACGACCAGGATGGCAAGTATGAGTGCCAGAACGATGATCACAACCAGGGGGAGGTAATCGCCGAGCATAGAAATCCTTCCAAGATTATCTAATTACTCTTGCTAGGCTAAAAGTATATCACATGAAAAAGCTGGTGGCAAATTTCACAATATGCCAATTTGCGTCAAATTAGCCCGATATAGTTCCGGCAAGAGATGTCAGTCAGATGATTGAACTATCTCTTATCTTATTCCAAATTGTATTAAACGAAAACCAATAAGCGTCATTTGTGCATAGTTTCACACCCTGGCAGGGCCGATTCAGCGAACCCGTTGAATCTCATAAATGGCGATGCCATTGTCACGGTAGATGTTGGTCAGACGCGGGCATTCGTCCAGCGCAGCGGGCTGCAGGCTGCCAGTTGCCTGGCGCACATACACGTGGGTCAGGTTGAGATCGGACACGATTTGCCAGAAATCCGGCGTACATCCGGTGATTTTCTGCGATTGGTCCGCCATGCGGTTGATCGCCGCCACTTCGTCCGGAGACATGTACACATATAACACCGGAGGAATGGAAGTGAAACGCCCGGCGAAGGGCATGATCCAGTACCCGCCATCCATGCCGCGGTAGATGTTGCCCTGCCATGCGACGGCGTTGATGTAAAAGCGCGCGTCGGCGGGGGTGTTATCGCGCACCCACTGCAGCGCCTGCAGGTCAGCCGGCGTAGCAATCACGGTGACCGGGTTGATGATGTCGCGGTTTTCCTTCCAGCCCAGCAGCAGGAGCAGCAGGATGGTCAGCGCGAGAGCTGATCGTCCAATCCACGGGCGGGTTCGGCGGGATAAAGCGGCGGTCGCATCTGAAATCAGCGCACCCAGCGCGATGGACGCCGGGATGAAAAGCAGGATGACATACAGGTCCGGGCGGAAGGGACCGATGCGAGGGGCAAAGGGTTGGGCGAAGAACAGCAGGGTCATAGCCCACACCACAAACAGGCGCAGTTCACGGCGGCGCAGCGCCAGCAGCAGCGCCACGGCGGCGGCGGCGAGCAAGGCCTTGTTAGAATCCGGACGAAGCAGACTGAGCAGATAATTCCAATCGGCCTGGGTGACGACGGTGCGCATGGGCTGGATGTTGGCCGAGCCGGCGTTGTCGCTTAACATGCGCAGCAGCCAGGGCAAACTGGCGAGACCTCCCAACAGAGGCCAGGC
>JACRAG010000304.1 GCA_016213455.1 Anaerolineae bacterium
AGGGTCGCCAGTTCCAGGCTGTTCTTGATCGCCCGGTTAAGGTCCTCGGCGCGCAGCGGCAGGCACAAATACTCGGTGATGCCCATGCGCATGGCCGATTTCAAGATCTCGGGGCTTTCCTGCGAAACGAACAGGATCATCGGCGCGGAAGGGAAGCGCCGCAGAATATCGCCCGCCAGGCTCAGCCCGGTGGCATCCGGCAATTTTTCGCCCAAAAAGACCAGCGTGGGATTGATGGAAGGCAGCTTCTGCAGCGCGGAAGCACGGTCGGGGCAGGTTTGCACATCGTAACCCAACGAGCGAAGCATGCGTTCGAGCAGGAAGGTGACCTGTGTTTCGGAAATAATGAGCAGGATAAGTCCCTGGTTCTGTGTTGCCATGATCCTCTCGCTAGCCAATCAATTAACGGGCCAGGGGCAGGCTGATGTGATAGACCGTACCCTTACCCGCCTGGCTTTCCAACCAGATTTTACCGCCCTGACGGGCGAGAATTTCCTTCATCCGCGCCGGCCGACTGGTCAGCCCTCTAAAATATGCTGCCGCGATCGCCGCCGGCAAATTCGATGGCTCGAAGAAGCGCTCCATCTCCTGAGACGTCATCATCTGTCCGGGCACGCGCAGCGCGACGTGCGCCAGCAGTTCACTCTTCTCAAGGAAAAGGAACAACTGGCAATTGCTCGCGCAGGAGCGCACAGAAAGCGTGATCAACCCATCCAGCACCTGACCCACCTGCTGCGGGTCCACCGCCGCCAGAATGGCTTCACCCGGCAAATCGGCAGAGATGCTCACCCCGCTGCCGCTGCCCAGGGCCTGCAGGCGGCGCACACTCTGGCGCAGCAGTTCATTCAGGTTGGCCTGAGCTGCGCGGGTTGCCGGGAGCGCCTGGGGCGGCGGATTGATCGCCTCGGAAAGCTGGCGCAGCTTGTCCAGTTGATCCTGAATCGAAGCCAGCAGCTGGCGCTGATCGGGACGCCAGCGCGCCGTGGGGTCTTTGCCCAGCTTGACCAGCGCGGCGCCCGCGGTCTCCACGGGGGGAGTGATCTCATGTTTGACCGCCAGCAGCAGGTCGGCGTTGATGCGTTCCGAGAACTGCGCGCCTTCCACCGCGCCTTGCAGTGAGCGGGCGCGCTCTTCTGCGCTGCGGAAGACCGAGGCGTTGACCAGCGCAATCGAGGCGTAATCCGCCAGCGCTTCGAGCAGGTGGCTTTCACTGGCGCCAAATGCCGTGGTCGATTTGCGCATCAATGCCAGCAGGCCAATCACGGCGCGCTGCTGCCGTTTTTGCGCGCGGATGGGCGCGACCAGCGCCGCCTGCCCCAACGCGGCAATCTTGAACCGCTTCAACGGCTCGCCGGTAATGGTGAGCGTTTCGCCGGACATGGCGACCAGTTTGCTCATGCCATCGTCCCAGGGCTGACCGATGCGCAGCCCCAGTGAGCCGGGCAGGTTGATCTCCGCCACCAGCACAAAGGGCTTGCTGTCGTCGTCGCGCATCAAAAACCAGCCCATGTCGGCTTGCGAAACACGCACCGCCCCTTCCAGAATGCGGTCCATTAAGAGCGAAAGGTCGGTGATGGAAGTGACCGCCTTGCCCACCGAGAAGACGGTGGTCAGCTCGCGCACGCGCTGCTGCAGTTCCTGGTTGGTCACCTGAAGCTGCTGTGACAGCCGCTCGCGCTCGCGTCGCTCGTGCACCTGCTTGAGCACGCGCTCGACCGCCGAAATGACCTCGGCTTCGCGCACCGGCAGCAGCAGGTAATCGGCTGCGCCCAGGCGGAATGCCTGGACGATGTCCGCCTCCTGCCCGCGCTGAGCCAGCATCACCACCGGCGTATGCATGCCCTGCGATTGCAGCGCCACCAGCAGGTCTTTGCCGCTCAAACTGGGCAGGTTGATATTACACAGGATTAAGTCGGGGAGCCATTGAATGGCTTTGGAGATGGCATTCGTCGCGTCGCCCACGATCGTCACTTGAAAACCCATCGCCTGCAGCGCCTGGCGACCAATAAGATCAGCCGTTACTGGATCATTTTCAACGACGAGGATGCGATCGCGCACTGTAGGCATAGGCTAATCATAGCATGGATAGCCTGGAAAGTAGCCTGCGAGTCTGGCCCCTTAAGAATCTGTAAAGCGTTCGAAAGCATAAGCCCCTTGAACTCGTTATAATGAATACAATGTCATCCTTTCTGCCCCCCCATTATTCCCTGCGCTGGCGGCGAGTGATCCTGGCTGCCGTGCTGCTTTACCTGGCCTGGCTGGGCTGGAACCGCTTTTCATTGGCGCTGGCGGACCGCGACCTGCTGACCGAGCTGGGCGTCAGCCCCGGATCGACCTACCTGATGCTGTACGGCGCGCTGTGGTTTCTGGCCGGCGTCACCGGCGCGGTGCTGTGCTTTGTGCGCCCGCGGGCTGCCTTCGTCGCGGTTTGCCTGCTGGCGCTCACCGGCTGGGCCGACTTTTTGATCTTCACCCGACCGGCCGAATTGATGGGTGGATGGCCGTTTATGTTGATTTATACCGTGCTCGGGCTGTTGTACAGCGCCTGGGCCTGCGCATGGTTGGTTCGCAAGGAGGTTTTAGCCGATGGCCGGACCGAATGATCAGGAAGTCGAAGCCAAGTTTTTACTGCGTGACCTTGACGGCATGCGCCGCAAATTACAGGTACTCGGCGCACAGCAGAGCGCTGAGCGCGTGCTGGAGGTCAACCTGCGCTTTGACAATGCCAACCGCGATCTGGCGCGCCAGCGCCAGGTGCTGCGCCTGCGCCGCGACGCAAACGCGGTGATGACCGTCAAAGGCCCGGCACAGCCGGGGCAGGAGGTCAGCGTGCGCCAGGAAATCGAATTTATCGTTAGCGATTTTGGCGCCGCGCGCCGCCTGCTGGAAGCGCTGGGGTACCAGGTGGTGGTCAGTTACGAGAAATACCGCGCCACTTACAACCTCGGCGGCATGACGGTGGTGCTGGATGAAATGCCTTACGGCGATTTTCTGGAAATCGAAGGCCCCGACGCCAACGCCATCCGCGCCGCCGCCGGGCGCTTGGGGCTGCGCTGGAGCGCCCGTTCGGCGCTCAGCTACCTGGCCCTGTTCGACCAGCTGCGCGCTGCGCTGACCCTGCCCGACAGCGACCTGACTTTCGAGGCGCTGCAGGGCGTCCCGGTGCGCGCCCAGGACCTGGGGCTGGAATACGCGGATTAAAAAATCATCCCTCAAGCTCGAAAATAAAACCGGCAAACGCAAGATTTGCCGGTTTTTGATCGTTTGTTCCCGTGGAGAATGGGTTCACCGGCTGCAGCCTCCACCCCACGAACGACCTCGGGAAGACAGGGCTGGCTTTTCCAGCCTGCGCCGGGTTCGCAGTCCAGCCGCTCACTCCACCGGCTTTTTTCCCACCGAACCCATGTAGATCACAAACTGCTCCAGGCCATCCAGACCCAGACATTCATTGGCAAACTCATCTTCAAACGCGCCGACAGCGCACACCGCGCAGTTAATCGCCTCGGCTGCCAGGTACAGATTCTGGCACACATGCCCGGCGTCCAGGAACAGGTAGCGCATCGAGCGCTCCACATACCGCCAGGCCATGCGGTCGGTCACCGCCACCCAGATGAAGGTCACCGCGCTCAGGCGGATATGCTCCTGATTGTGCGTGGCGCCGGTCACCTGCTCGCAGATATCCGCGTCGGCCTCCAGGCGCACCAGGGCATGGCGGGTAGCCGCGAAGCGGTAAAGCCCCGGCTCCAATCCCTCCACCCGGTTGACCAGCAGCAGCGTTTCAAAGGCGTGCCGCGCCCCCGCCGAAGGCACCGTGCGCAGCGTGGCAGGACGGTTGGAGACGCGCTTGACACCCTGGGTGAGCCACAGCAGGTAGGACAGTTCCTCCAGCGTCAGCGCTTCGGGGCTGTATCGCCGCAGGGTGCGGCGCTGCTCGATGATGCTGCGCAGATCCACGGACGGCAGGGTGAAGGTCTCCGGGCGCGGCAGGGGAATCAGCAGGGCATCGTCCGGCAGCGGCAGCTCCAGCGGCGGCTGCGGCTGCTCCTGGCTCTGCGGCGACGGGGACAGCTTGGGATAGGCTGTGCGGTTGAGAAAATCTTGAAAAAAGTCTTTCATAGGCCTCCTGCCGTTTCGGAAAAT
>JACRAG010000305.1 GCA_016213455.1 Anaerolineae bacterium
ACCTGTGCCAGGCGGATTGGTCCAGTGGCGCCGGCACCCTGCCCTGTTCCGGCACCGATGGCGACAGCCGCGGCTTCGTCATCTTCCAGGAAAAACCCCGCCTGGAAACAGGCGCTGTGGAAAATGAACCCGCTCTGCTCACGGTGCCCCAGGCCATCAATGACGGCGTGATCCGTGGCCGCTATCCTTCCTACACCGTCAAGACCGGTGACCGCTTCCGCACGGTGGTCGGCTGCGAATACAACGCCAAGAACTGCGCCGTCCGCTTCCAACTGGATTACCAGATCGACAACGGCCCCATTCAAACCCTGGCCTATTGGGACGAGAAGAACGAAGGCGGGCTGACCAGTGTTGACCTGGACCTGAATTCGCTGGCGGGTAAATCGGTGCGCTTCATTCTAACCACGCTTGCCAATGGATCCTCCAGCGGCGACCGGGCACAATGGCTCAAGCCGCGCATCGTAAACGTGCCGCCCGTCACCCCAACCTTCACGCCCACCGCGACGGCGACGCAGACACCCACGCCCACCCTCACGCCGACCGCCACGGGTGTAGGTTACCCCTAAACCACCTTTACCCAGGCAGTCTGATCAAGAGATCAAAAACAACCGCTTCGAAGCGGTTGTTTTTGATATTAAATACGGATATCATACACGTATGCCTATCACCTACACCTCCCGTCTGGTTTTTGCAAACGGCATATCTGCCGAAAATGTTCAGGTGCGCGTTTTTGACCGCGATGATCCCGGTCGTGAAGACGACGATCTGACGGTCGAACCGGGGATGACCGGTCCGTTGGGATATTTCACCCTCACGTACGACGCCTCGCGCGCCCGCGATACCCGCCTGGTCAAGCGCCGGGTGCCGGAAAACCCGCCGTTCGACTGGACCCTGGTTGAGCGCGAATATCTTGAACCAGACCCGACGGATAAATTCCAGCCCTATCTGCGCTTTGATTACGCCGCGAACGGCAAAACCCTGAGCGCTGAGATGCCGCTCAAATCCTCGCGCTCGGAATATCGCCTGAACACCGTCCTCGAACAGGCTTTCCTCCCTTCACAACACGGCTTTCATTTTGTAAACGCTTTTTCTGGATTCTTCCTGCCTTTCGCCCTGCCCAACCTGCCCGGCGTGGGGAATCCCGATTCGGTGTATGGATTGTGCGGCGGGATGGCTGCCTCATCCATGGATTTTTTCCTTGCGCGCCGGCCGGTCCCCACGGTAAACATGCCGCCCTCCAACGGCACGCCCATCCAGCGCTACCTCTATAAACGCCAGCTTGACTCGCTTGGCATTCTGGGTGAGGTGATCTTCCGCTTTGCCTCCTGGATGGGCCTGCCAGACGACACCCCCACCGGCACAATGAAACGCTCGCTGGACGAGTTTGAGAAAATGCGCACCCGGCTCAACCAGTTCTGCCCGGTGCCGATCGGCTTGTTGTATGTGAAGTGGAAGGATACCAACCAGGTGTGGATGAATCACCAGGTGCTGGCGTTAGGTTACTCGCGTGTGGAAGCCAACCGCATTCGCATTCGCTTATATGATCCCAATTTCCCACTGCGCGACGATGTCGCCATTGAGGCGGAACGCGTGCCGGTTGGCGAAGGCAGCTTTGGCCTGCGCGTCAAGCAGGTGATTGGCACCATTGAGAAGAAACTTTACGGTTTCTTCATCATGCCTTATCAGGCTGTCATTCCCCCGGAGGACCTGGATTCCTGATCCTGCTGAGCTGGCGCCGGGAGAATGCCTTTCCCGGTTGAACTGTCCTTTTTGGGTTTGGGTCTATAATCAGCACATGAACCCCAACCCACTTCTCAAGAAACTTGGTTTTTCCAACACTGACCGTGTCGCCATCATCCATGCTGACGATGTGGGTATGTGTCAAGCATCCGTTCAGGCTTTCGCAGAACTGGACGCCTTTGGCCTGGTCTCCTGCGGCGCCGTGATGGTTCCGTGTCCCTGGTTCCCGCTGGCTGCCGCCTATGCCCGCGAGCACCCGCAAACCGACCTGGGTCTGCATGTCACCCTGACCAGTGAATGGCCAATCTACCGCTGGCGGGCTGTTTCCACCCTGGACCCAGCCAGCGGGTTGATCGATGAAGAAGGCTATTTCCCATCCAGAACGCAGCCCGTCCAGGAAAACGGAGATCCAGCCGCAGTCCAGAAGGAAATTCTCGCCCAATATGAACGGGCGCTGGCTTTCGGCATCCGCGTGAGTCACATCGACACCCACATGGGCACGGTGATGCATCCCAAATTTCTCATGCCGTACATCTCGTTGGGTGTGACCACCAAAACCCCGGTGATGATGTTCCGATGGAGCGAAGAGGATATCCTGGCCCAGGGACGGGACGCGGAGCTGGCTCGCACCGGCGCGCGCATGATCCTCGAACTGGAGGAGAGCGGCTTCCCGTTGCTGGACGCCATTGAAGGGCTCCCGCTGGATAAACCGGTGGACCGCCTGGAACAGGCCAAAGCAGCTTTCGCTGCGCTCAAACCCGGCATCACCCATTTCATCATCCATCCCTCCATCGACACGCCTGAACTGCGCGCCATCACGCCTGACTGGGCCTGCCGGGTGGGTGATTACCAGACCTTCCTGCGCGAAGACCTGCGCGCCTATCTTCAAACCATCGGCGTTCAGGTCATCGGATATGCTGATATCCAGAAAGTGATGCGAGCATGACCATCCAGACCGGACCGGTTCGACTTACCCTGTCCTACAAGGTGATATGGGGAATCGCCGCCTTTGGCACCTCCATCATCGCCGGC
>JACRAG010000314.1 GCA_016213455.1 Anaerolineae bacterium
CGCGCCAGGGCATGCACGCCTGCAACCGGCGGTGACCGGCGCGGCGGCCTGGCTGCCAGAAAGCGCGTCTGTGGCAGCAATCCATCCCGATACAAGGCGGTTCCGCGCTCGCCGTATACTTCAATGGTGGCTTTTTGTTCCGGCGTGGCAACCATGCTGCTGCACACCTGGATCAAAGCACCGCTCTCCAGTCCCAGCACGCCCAACGCCAGGTCTTCCACTTCCACGTCCTGAAACACCTTGCGCGCGTTGACTGCCTGCGCACGCACCGGGCGCGATCCACACGCCCACAGCGCCACATCCACAAAATGACTGCCTTGGGTCAGCAGCGTACCGCCGCCGGAACGGCTGCGCGAAGCGTGCCAACCCGCGCTGACCGCGAAATAGGCCGGATCTCGCCGCCAGGGAATGTTGACGCGCGCATACAGAATGCGTCCCAAATCACCGGCGCGCGCAGCCTGCGCCAGCGCATAACAACCCGCATCATAGCGATACTGGTAATTCACCACCAGCCGGGCGCCGGGTTTCGCCGCCAGGCGGGCAATTTCGCGGCTGTCGGCAGCTGAGGCAGCCAGGGGCTTTTCCAGCAGCACCGCCAACCCATTTTGCAGCGCGGCGGCAGCCAACGGCAGGTGCAGATCGTGCGGTACCGCCAGGTAAACCGCGTCCAGCCCACCCGCAGCGAACATCTCCACCGCGTTGGTGAACACGCGTCCAATACGGTGCCGCCGGGCGAACTGCGCTGCCCGCGCATGATCCCGGTCGCAACAGGCGGCAAGCGCAATCCGCGGGTTGAGGCGTGCGAACCAGGCTGTATAGCCGGCAATATCTCCGCAGCCCACCAACCCCAGGCGCAGGGAGCTCAAAAGTCACCGCCGCAGGCCCAGGTCAGCCCGTCAAGGAGAATTCGCGAAATCTCAGGGCTGCGCAGCGCCGCAAGGGTATGCCCTGCCGCGCAGTAGCACACCCGCCCCGCCCCGTATAAGTGCGTCCAGACAAACGGCTCTGGTTTACCGTCAAGCAGCGAGGAATAGTGCACGCGCACCGGCGCCAGCATGCGGTGTAAATAGCGTTCGTCCGTCAACGAAAACGGCCCGCGCACTCGAAACACTCCATCTTCCGCCAGGTCTGGGATGACCGTAAAGCGCCCCACCGCGCCGTGCCCGTCGAACACCCCACCGAGCAGTTCGTGGTAACGCGGCTCCTGCTTGAAGGATGCCGCGGCTGAATGCAGCGCCAGAAGCCCACCGCCATGCCGCACATAATGGATCAGTGCGTCCAGCGCGCCGGCGGAAATCGTCTTATGGTGAACATACAGCACCAGCGCCCGGCATGACCGCAGCAGGTCCGGGGTCACCTTTTCCAGGGTCGAAAAGCTGCGCAGGTCAAACCGGCGCGCCGCCGTCAAAATCCGGCGCAATAAAAAACGCGCCGGCAAACTGGGATGAACCAAACCGTCGGTGACCAGACAAACCGGGGTAAGACAGCCGCCAACCGGCGCCACAGCGTTAGGAACCACCTTCTAATTATATCCGGGAACGGTAACATGCAGGCTAAAACGAACATCGCTTCTGTGCTAGAATCAAACTGCATCTTATCGTTCCGGAGATTCCCATGCCCTTAAGCGCCCGCGTTGCCCAGTTACGCCAGCAAAGCCTGGATGCCGTTCCCACCCTTTCGCCTGAACGCGCCATTTTGATGACGGATTTCTATGAGCAGCACACTGCGCTCGAATCCACACCGGTGCGCCGCGCGCGTTCCTTTGCCTACCTGATCGAGCATAAACACATCTGCATCCTGCCCGGTGAATTGATCGTGGGTGAAAAAGGCCCTGCCCCCAAGGCGACCCCCACCTACCCCGAGCTGTGCTGCCACTCGCTGCAGGACCTGGACATCCTCGACGCACGCGAAAAGATCCCCTTCAAGGTCGAGCCGGAAACCCGTGCCATCTACGCACAGCGCATCATTCCCTTCTGGCAGGGTCGCTCCATGCGCGAACGCATCTTCGCCGAAATGACCCCGGAATGGCAAGCCGCTTACAACGCCGGCATTTTCACCGAGTTCATGGAACAGCGCGCGCCCGGGCACACCGTACTGGACGATAAAATTTACCGCAAAGGCATGCGCGAATTCATCGCGGAGATCGACTGCGAACTGGAAAAGTTGGATTTCCTCAACGATCCGCAGGCTTATGACCGGCAAGAAGAGCTCAAAGCCATGCGCATCACCGCGCAGGCCCTGATCCGCTTCGCCGAGCGACACGCCGAACTAGCCGAAGCCCTGACGCAAACCGAAAGCGACCCCGCCCGCCGCGCTGAACTGCAGCGCATCGCCGAAGTGTGCCGCCGGGTGCCCGCCCATGCGCCGCGCAATCTTTGGGAAGCCCTGCAGTCTTACTGGTTTGTGCATCTGGGGGTGATCACCGAGTTGAATACCTGGGACTCCTTCTGCCCCGGTCACCTCGACCAGCATCTCAACCCCTTCTACCAGCAGGGGTTGAAAGATGGCAGCCTGACGTCAGACTTCGCCCGCGAGCTGCTGCAGTGCTTCTGGATCAAGTTCAACAACCAGCCCGCCCCGCCCAAGGTCGGCGTCACCGCCGCGGAAAGCGGCACGTACACCGACTTCGCGCAGATCAACCTGGGTGGGATCACCCCCGATGGCGGCGACGCGGTTAACGACGTGACCTTCCTGCTGCTGGATGTGGTCGAAGAGCTGCGTATTTTGCAGCCCAGCGCTTCCATCCAGGTGAGTAAAAAGAACCCTGACCGCTTCATCCAACGCGCCGGCAGGATCATCCGTACCGGCTTCGGACAACCGTCCATCTTCAACGCCGACCTGATTGTGCAGGAATTGGTCCGGCAGGGCAAAAGCGTGGAAGACGCCCGCCGGGGTGGTTCCTCCGGCTGTGTGGAGATCGGCGTGTTTGGACGGGAGAATTTCAACCTGACCGGCTACTTCAACCTGCCCAAAGTGCTCGAAATCACCCTCCACAACGGCATGGACCCCCGCACCGGTCAGCAGATCGGGCTGGAGACGGGCGATCCGCGCAGCTTTGACAGCTTTGAGGCATTGTTTACCGCATTTGAACAGCAACTGCGCCACTTCATCGACATCAAAATCCGCGGCAACCATGTCATCGAACGCCTTTACGGCGTGTACATGCCCGCCCCCTTCCTATCCCTGTTGATTGACGACTGCATTACGCGCGGCAAGGACTACCACACCGGCGGCGCGCGTTATAACACCAGTTACATTCAGGGCGTGGGCATCGGCACCATCACCGACTGCCTGTCGGCGCTGCGCTGGCATGTGTTTGATCAGCGGGATATGGGCATGGACGAACTGCTGGCGGCGCTCGGAGCCGACTTCACCGGCTTTGAACGGCTGCGCCTGGCTTTGCTCAACCGCACCCCGCGTTACGGCAATGACGACGACTACGCCGACAACCTGATGCGGCGGGTCTTCGAAGCCTATTTCCAGGCGGTGGATGGTCGCCC
>JACRAG010000315.1 GCA_016213455.1 Anaerolineae bacterium
AGGCAAGTTCATTGTCGCAGTCGAAATGGACCCTCCCCGGGGTCTTTCCACGCACAAACTGGTCGCGGGGGCATCCTTGCTTGCCGAAGCCGGAGCAGATGTGATCAATGTCGCCGACTCCCCGATGGCGCGCATGCGCATGAGTCCTTGGGCTGTCTGCAGTCTCATTCAAAAACAGGTCGGCGTGGAAACGGTGCTGCACTTCCCAACCCGCGGGCGCAACTTGCTGCGGGTGCAAGGCGACTTGCTGGCTGCCTATGCATTGGGCGTGCGCAATGTCTTTGTCGTCATGGGCGACCCCACCGCCATCGGCGATTACCCCAACGCCAACGACAACTATGATCTGGTGCCCTCCGGTTTGATCAAATTGATCAAACAGGGCTTCAATGCCGGACTCGACCATGCCGGTTCGGATATCGGCCAACCCACGACTTTTCTCGTCGGCTGTGCCTTAAATCTCAACCCACCAGACGCAGAAGCAGAAATCAAGAACCTGCGCCGTAAACTCAAGGCTGGGGCCGATTTCATCCTCACGCAGCCGGTGTACTCCCCCAAAGCTGCTCAAAGCTTCCTTCAATACATTCACAATAACCTGGAGATGCCTTTCACCACGCCCGTTCTGGCAGGAATTTTGCCTCTCGCCAGCAATCGACATGCCAATTTCCTGCACCAGGAAGTGCCGGGCATCATCATCCCCGATCCCATTCGGGACCGCATGGAAAAGGCTGGTTCAAGCGGTGCCCAGGAGGGCATCCGCATCGCCGTGGAAATCGTGAATGAGCTGAAACAATTCATGCAGGGCGTTTACGTCATGCCAGCATTCAATCGTTTCGATTACGCCGCGGAGATAATTGACGCTGTCCAGACCTAACTTGTCCATAACCAATCATGCTATACTGATGGATTGATGAGCAAGTCATGCCCTGAGAACACCCCCTATTTACTGGCAATGATCAAACAACTATTATTAGGAATGGTCTTAATCGGTTTTCTCCTGACCGGCTGCGAAACTACCCCTCCGCAGCCGGCAGTTTGGTCTCCCCGCGATCTTCCCCAGGACTCTCCCGCCGACGCAAAAACCTTGCCGACCCCGCAAAGCGCCCAGGAAGCCCTTCCAACGCCGACCGCCCTGCCGCTCGTGGAGCTTCCCGACCTCCCGGATCATGTTAACCCACTCACCGGACTTCAAATGGAGGACTTGACCCGCCTGGAACGCCGCCCGGTCATGGTGAAAATATCCAACTACCCACGGGCGGGACGTCCTCATGCCGGTCTGACTGCCGCAGATATAGTGTTTGAATACTATATTGGTTTCGGTTTCAACCGCTTCATGGGTATTTATCTGGGTCAGGATGCGCCGTTGGCCGGCCCGGTGCGCTCAGGACGCCTGGTGGACGCTCAGTTGGCTGAAATGTACCAGGGCATCCTCTTTTACGGCAATGCAGACGAATCGACGGATGAAGAAATCTTGGGTGAGCTTGGTCCGCGGGCGCTGGCAGAGAAGGACGTTCCCTCTCCTCCCAAGTATCGCATTGAGGCAGAAATCCCTGAAACCACGCTGTTCGTCGACACGCGGGCGCTCTCAGAATATTATTCACGCACCGGCACCGGCAGCAATGATCGGCGCGACCTACGCGGGATGATCTTCAGCCATGAGATTCACCCTGTGAATGAACAGGCTGATTTCCTGGCTGTGCAGTTCAGCCGGCAAGCGCGCGGTGAGTGGAAGTACAACGCCGAAACGGGTAAATACGAACGCTGGATTGAATCCGGCGCAACCACAGAAGGCGATATTCCCATGGAGGTGCTGGTCGACCGCAACAACAATCAAACCGTCGCCTTTGATAACGTGGTGTTGCTCTTCGCGACCTACACGGAGCTGGCCCCCACCAAGCACCAGATCGATCTGTTTGACCAGAATGCCGGAAAACATGCCGTCTTTTTCCGCGACGGCGTTCGAGTGGAAGGCACCTGGCGCACCGCATCCAACGGACGACCCATCCAGTTCTTCAACACCTGGGGACTGCCCATGCACCTCAAACCGGGCAACACCTGGATTGTTCTGGTTGGTGAAACATCATCCTTCCGCAGCCTGTCACCCGGGCAGTGGGAATTACGCTTCGATATTCCTTAATAGCTATGCGCATCTTAATCATAAGCGACATCCACGGCAACCTGCCCGCACTGATAACCGTTCTTACGGACGCTGGTCCCGTTGACCAGATCTGGTGTCTGGGTGACGTGATCGGATATGGACCTTTTCCGAACGAATGCATTGACCTGCTGCGCAATCAGCCCAATCTGGTTTGCCTGCTGGGCAACCATGACGCTGCCGTTGCCGGCATGATCCCATTGAACACCTTCAACGGCGATGCACGCCGGTCTGTGGTTTGGACCAGTTCGATCATCTCGGCTTCCAACCGCACCTGGATTCATGAACGGCCCGAAACTGCGACCATCGAGAGCTTCACCCTGGCGCACGGCAGTCCGCGCAACCCGGTCTGGGAATATTTGATTGATCCCGGCGCCGCTTCGATCAACTTTGAATACTTCGAGACCCAATTCTGTTTTGTTGGGCACTCGCACCTTCCCATCCAATTTACTTTCACAGCGCCTTATCGCGCAGCCAAATGGTCCGTCCCGGAACCAGATACCGTGATCAAATTGAAACCTCGTCAGATATTAAATCCGGGATCGGTCGGGCAACCACGCGACCACGACCCACGTGCTGCTTATGCCATTTTGGATATGGACAAGTTGACCTGGCTTCCTCGCCGGGTACAATATGATATCAAAACCGTTCACAATCGCATTCTCGAACTCGAGTTACCCGAGAGGCACGCGCTGCGCCTCCTCGAAGGCTGGTAGCAGCCCGATCTTGGCGGTGTGGAACCTTTACTTTTCATGATTCGTCTTATGTCCAACGCCCCATCAAAACACTTCGGAGAGGAAAGAAAGGATTGTCCCAATGACCCGCAAATGGATCCCCGTTCTGATCATCATCGCCACGCTGGTGCTGAGTGCCTGTCAGGCTGCAATGGCTACACCGCAGGCGCCCATGGAGGTGTCTTCTGCACCCTCCACAGGCATCACCGATTCTTATGATAAAAGCATGGCTGAAAGCACAGGCGCTTTTGGGGATGGTTCCTCGACAGAAACAACCGACCGCCTGGTTATCAAAAACGCCAACCTCAGCATGGCTGTCATCGATCCCGCTTCCGCGATGAATTCGGTTGCCCAACTGGCGACCGATATGGGCGGATTTGTGGTTTCTTCCAACCTGTACAAGACCACCGACTCAAACGGCGTGGAAACCCCACAAGCGAACATCTCCATCCGGGTCCCGGCAGAGAAGTTGGATGAAGCCATGACCAAGATCAAAACACTGGCTCCCGACCCCAAGAATGATATTCTTTCAGAGAATGTCTCTGGCCAGGATGTGACGAAAGAATATACCGATCTGAATTCGCGGCTGGTCA
>JACRAG010000302.1 GCA_016213455.1 Anaerolineae bacterium
GGATGCTTTGGTGGCTGGAGGTGTGGTTGGCATTGAGATCACCTATTCAACCCCGAATGCAGCAGCGGTGGTGAAGTCGCTTGATCAAGCCTTTGGCAGCCGGATTTTGTTGGGAATGGGCACCCTGACCGAACCTGCCCAGGTGGACGAAGCCCTGGGGGCAGGTGCGGTTTTCCTGGTCAGCCCGATGGTCGAACTTGAATTGGCACACGCCATGGCAGCATCCGGCGTGCCCTGCATGATGGGCGCATTGACGCCGACTGAAGTCTGGAATGCCCACAAACTGGGATCGGACGTGGTCAAGCTCTTTCCGGGGTCTTTGCCGGGACCGGGTTATGTGAAGGCGTTAAAAGGGCCATTCCCCTACATTCCGATCATGCCCACCGGTGGGGTGAGTGCGAGCAATGTAGGGGAATGGTTTGCTGCCGGGGTGTTTGGCGTGGGCGCCGGAAGCGAGTTGTGCCCGCCCAACCTGGCGAAAGAAGGCAAGTTTGACGAAATCATCGCACGCGCCAGGGAATTTGTCATGGCTGTGCGTGATGCGCAAGCCCGCGCGAATTAATACTTTCCGCCAGCGCCGAAAACGTCCATGTAATGCTGGCAGGTGTCGGCGTAGGCTTCACGCAGTGCAGCGGTAAAGTCCAGCATCACTGCATTTCCTTTTTCCGCCGTCTGGGTCATCCGGGCGGCGGCTGCTTTGCTGATGCCGGTGAAGTAGTTAATCTTGGCGATGCCGCAGGTAACGACGGCGCGGTATTGGTCGTCGTCCAGCCCTGATCCGCCATGCATGACCAGGGGGGTGCTCACCCGGGCGTGAATGGTTCGAACCAGATCCAGATCCAATCTCGGCTCGGAACGATATTCGCCGTGCGCATTCCCGAAAGCGATGGCAAGGTAATCCACACCGCTCTTCTGGATGAACGTTTCAACGATATCGGGGTCGGTGAATCCCAGGCGTTTGGCGCCAAAATCACCATAACTGCTGCCCATGCCCACATGCCCCAACTCGGCTTCCACGCCAACGCCAAGCGGATGGGCTTTTTCGACGATTTTGGCGCTGATCTCAATGTTCTCTTCAACCGACAATTTGGATCCATCAAACATCACATCGGTGTAGCCCAAATCCATGGCGTAGAAAGTTTCATCTGCGCTGTCACCGTGATCCAGCATCATCGCGATGGGGAAGGCGAGCTGGGATGCCCGTTTTTGAATGTAGGCGGTAAATGCCTCGATGTTTTTCTCTTTGAAACATCCTGAATAAACCCCCAGGATGCAGGGCCCTGGATTGGCTTCCACAGCTGCCAACACGCCATCTACGGCGTTGGCGTCAAAGATGTTGAATAAGGGGACCGCGAAGCCTTCCTGGCTGGCGCGCTGCAGTGATTCTTTAATGGATTTCAGTGTCATGTTTCCTCCGGGAATTAGCCGATCTCAGTGGATTCGGCTTCGGTAACCATTTTATCGCTGATTCTTGACTTCATCTGAGTCATTTGGCCTTCGGTTTGATAAAAACAGGTTAAGGTTCTTTCCAACAATCCATACCTCTGTTCAGGTGTATGGAAATTTCAAGAAAACATTCTCGTGGCTTTTCTTTCCGTGAGAGCCGTTGTATAAATCACAGCTCTTGATGATAATCATTAAGGTGAGGTGATTTATGATGAATGATGAAACATCTTCCATTGGTCATGCTCCGGCTGTTTGGACCGGCTGCCTGGTGGCAGTTGAATTAGTAAATTCTGATCACAGCAAAGAGCTGCTCTCTTTTCAAATTGTGCCGGATCATCTGGCGGATTTCTCGCGCGGTTTTGTCGCCGAAGGATCACGGTTGGCTCAGGCGTTGATGGGGCGGTTTGCCGGCGAACGCATCTCTTACCCGGTGGACGACATCGAATCGGTTGCCATTTTGGGCGTGCAGCTGGCCGAAAGAACACCGGATGAGGGGATTGCCCGCCAACGACAGGAGAATCTGGCGCGCGCGTTACGCCAAACCGAACTTGCCAACATGATCGCGTTTGCCGCGTCTTTCAACAGCAAATGGGGCGATTACGACCCGGCTCGGCTGACGGAAGAATGGGAAAGAGGCGTGTAAGGTTTGGGGTTTACCGCGCAACCCGTCCGCTGCCATCTCCTGCCCTTAGCGCTTCGATTTCGGACCGCGAGGCAAGGTTAAAATCGCCCGGAATGCTGTGCTTCAAACAGGAAGCTGCCACGGCATAGCGGACTGCGTAGCCATCGTCTTCTGGTTTGGTGAGCAATCCGTAGATCAGACCACCTGCAAAGGCATCACCGCCGCCTACGCGATCCACGATGGGTTGTATGTCGTAAGTCGGTGCGCTGTGAAATGTGCCCGAACGGTCCCACAATACGCCGGACCAGGTGTTGTGGCTGGCAGATAGGGAACCGCGCAGGGTAATGGCAACCTTCTTGAGTTGAGGAAAGCGCTCAGCCAGTTTTTCCGCGACTGTTCGATAGGAATCAGCCGAGACCTTGCCGGATTGAACATCCACCTCGGGCGCTTTGATGCCGAAGACCTTGTCTGCGTCTTCTTCGTTCCCGATGGCGATATCCACATATTCAACCAGCCCGGGCATCACGTCCGCAGCGGATTTGCCCCATTTCCACAAATTTTTCCGGAAGTTCAGATCGCATGAAATGGGGATGCCTTTGGCTCTGGCTGCGCGCAGCGCTTCCAGGCAGGTTTCGGCAGCGCCTTGCGAAACGGCAGGCGTTATTCCGGTGAAGTGGAACCAGTCCGCTTCTTGAAGCGCTGCTTCCCAATCGATCATCCCGGGCTGCAAGGTGGCAAAGCTGGAGTTGGCGCGGTCATAAATAACCTTCGATCCGCGCTGTGACGCTCCGTTTTCGCAGAAATACAGCCCCAAGCGCTCTCCACCCCGGAGGATGGCATCTGTGCTTACCCCATGCTGGCGTATGTAATTCAAACACGCATCGCCAAGTTCGTTGTTGGGCAGCCGGGTGACAAACCGGGTTCTTATCCCAAAATTGGCGAGAGATACGGCTACATTGGCTTCACCACCGCCGTAAACAATGTTGAATGAGCGCGCCTGGGTAAAGCGCTCAAAACCTGGCGGCTGTAGGCGCATCATAATTTAACCACGCACCATGGGGATTTCTATGGTCTACAACAATCAAATTTGACGGTTATGCGTGGGATATTCGCAAGACTTTTGCGCCCCTGATATTTCGCTCTTTCAATTCGCGTAACGCGTGGTTAGCTTCATGCAAGGCGAACTCGCGCACTTCGGGTTGCAGATTTGCTTCAGCAGCCACCGTCAAAAATTCCTTGACATCTGCCCGTGTGACGTTGGCGACGGATTGAATGGTTTTTTCCATCCACAGGTGGGTGGGGTAGCTCAATTTTAACAGGATATTTTGATCCTGGGATTCCTTGCGGATGGCATTGATGACCAACCGCCCACCAGATTTCAGCCTTTCCAGGCTGCTCAAAATGGGGCTCCAAACCGGGGTCGTGTCAATGATGCAGTCCAACGCCTCGGGTGAACGAGCATCAAAGTCACCGGTCCAATCTGCGCCCAATTGTAAGGCGAACTCCCGTTCCGCAGCGCTGCGCGCAAGCACGAACACGGAAGTAGAAGGCTGCCGGCTTTTGACCAGTTGCAAGACCAGGTGCGCTGATGCGCCAAAACCACTCAACCCAAGGATTTGGCCTGGCTGCAGCTGGCACAAGCGCAGAGCGCGGTAACCGACAGCGCCGGCGCACAGCAACGGGGCAGCCTGCTCATCGGAAAAAGAGGGTGGGATCGGGAACAGGAAATCGACCGGCGCAGTCATATAATGCGCGTAGCCACCGTCGGCGTCGCGTCCATTGCCTTTGAACCGGGTGCACAGGTTCTCGTTCCCGCTGGAGCAGGCGGAACAGACGCCACAGGCTGAATGAATCCAGGCAGCGCCAACCCGGTCACCGGGACGCAAGTCAGATGGGGTATCTTTGACTGAAACCACCGTACCGACCATCTGGTGTCCGGGGGTGATGGGCAAAAAAGCAGGTGGGGTGCGTCCTTCCAGAATGTCCAGTTCGGTGTGGCACACGCCGCAGACCGATACTTTGACCAGTGCTTCGCCGGTCAAGGGTTCAGGGATGGGAATGTCGCACAAAGCCAGCGGGTTTGGCTCTCTGCTAAGATCGGCTATGGTGGACATTCGCATGGCTTTCATCCCCGGAGTCTCCTGTCTTGGGATCTTCTAGACGCAAACTGGATCAAACCAATTGTAAAAGAAAAAGAGCATTGGATCGTTCGATCTTGTTTCCTAATATTTCTTGCGTTCCGGTTTTTATTCCACTGAATTTCCTGGTCCCTTTCGCGTTATTCGGTATCGGTGAACGAGTCCGAAAAAAACATCCTATTCTGGTGGCATCCGGCTATCGCGTGTTTCAGGTTTTGGAATACAATGGTGAACGTACACAAATCACAGGACAATCGCCGGTCTTCATCTATCAGAAACGATTTGTCGATCTTTCGACCAGATCAGCTCATCACACAGGAGTATTGGATGACTAGATTATCCAGGGTGTTAACCCTGATCATCGCTTTTATCGTCGCCGGATGTGTGCCCGTTTCTCTGTCGACCGCTGTTGTAACACCCACCGAAATTCCGACTATGACGATGACCCCCGCGGCGACCATGACGCGGATCCCTTCGTCTACACCCAAACCCTCACCGACGGTCACCATGACGGCGACGCCCTTTATGATTCAAGCCGAAAATCAAACTGCGTTTGACCATAACCAGCGTCTTGGACGTGGCGTAAATCTGGGTAATGTGCTGGAAGCCCCCAATTATGAAGGCGAATGGGGGATGGTCATTGACGATGAATTTTTTGATCTGATTGCAGGGGCGGGGTTTCAAACGGTGCGCGTTCCCATCCGTTGGAATGCGCACGCTCTATCCGAGGCGCCGTATACCATCGACTCCGCCTTCTTTGAGCGGATCGATTGGGTGGTGGAGCAGGCTTCACTGCGCAACCTAAATGTGATCATCAACATCCATCACTATAATGAGTTGATGGAAAATCCATCAGCCCATAAGGAGCGTTTCCTGGCGATATGGGATCAAATCGCCACCCGGTATCAGGATGAGCCGGATTCGGTCTATTTTGAATTACTGAATGAGCCCAATGGTTCATTTGGCATGCATGACTGGAATACGTTTGCGGCTGAAGCACTCGACGTGGTGCGAAAAACCAATCCCTCCCGGATGGTGATTATCGGCCCGGGTAACTGGAATTCAGTGGACAGCCTGGATCTTTTGGCGCTTCCAGAAGACGATCGCAACATCATCGCGACGGTGCACTACTACTCGCAGTTTAGCTTTACCCACCAGGGCGCAGAATGGGTGGATGGCTCCCAACCCTGGTTGGGAACACAATGGA
>JACRAG010000317.1 GCA_016213455.1 Anaerolineae bacterium
AACCTGGCCCTTTCGGGTGTGTATGCCGACTCATCCAGCGAAGGGCTGCGTTACTACGGTCCCACGGTGGGGATTGGCCCGACCATCATGCTGCCGGTCGCCGCGGCGCTCAAATTGGGCGGTGTTGGGCTGTTTCAGGCGCGCATGGTGATTGTGCTGTACCTGCTGGCTGCTGCGCTGTGTTTTTATGTGCTGGCGCAGCGCCTGGGAGGCAGCTGGTTTGCGTTGGCGGCTTCTGCGCTGCTGCTCACTTCTCGGGGAACCGGCATGCTCGAATACGGGCGGCAGGTGCTGGGTGAGGTGCCCGGCCTGTTTTATCTGCTGGCAGGATTGCTGGCCTGGTATGCCGCGTGGGAGAAACCCGAATGGAAACGGCTGAGCCTGGCAGGGCTGTTGTTGGGATTGAGCCTGGTGACCAAAAACCAGTTCCTGATCGTGCTAGTTCCGGCGTTGGGCGCGGCCTGGCTGGCCAATTTGATCTATTACAAGGCGGCGCCGCAACGCCTGTTTATTGTTCCTGGCGCGGTGATGCTGGCTTGTTACGTGGCATGGCAGGCTGTGCTGGTGTTTTTTCTGGGGCCCTCCACTCCGGCTGAGAACTTCGCGTTGATCCGCGCCGGCACAGCTGAAGCTGCCCTGGTCTTCTCCAGTGATCTGATGAAACGTGCGCTGGGTGAACTGCTCAGCCTGAAAGTGTATCTGGGTCTGCTGGTGCCCGGGTTGGTTTATGGTTTGATCCTGTCCTTGCAGCGTGGTAAAGATGGGCTGCGCTGGGGAATCCTGCTGGCGCTGGTTGGCAGCAACCTGGCTTGGTACGTGCTGGCCTCAGTGAGCTGGATTCGTTATGCATTTCCGGGGCTGGCGCTTTCGGCGCTTTTCATCGCACGCTTTTTCTGGGACCTCTCACAGGGTTTCAATCTGAACCTGCCTGAATGGCTGCGCTCGCTGCGCGCCGGGCGGGGCGTGCCGGTTGACCAGGCCCTGCGGGGAGTGATGCTGGTCTGGCTGGGATTGGCGGTCTTGCTGCCGCTGGCCCAGACCGGGTTGGATATCTTGCGCCCGCCCTTCAATGCGCCGCGCGTCATGGCAGAATATATGCAGGCCAATGTGCCAGCTGCTGCCGAAGTGGAAACGTGGGAGCCGGAGATGGGCTTCCTGACCGACCATCGTTATCATTATCCACCGCAAAGCCTGCTTTATCAGGCGGTTTCTTATATCTGGCGGGACGGTACAGCCCCGGCAGATTCTTATCGGTATGTGCAAGACAATCGCCCCGCCTATGTCCTGGTGGGTGCGTTCTCCGCATGGGTTCAGCTTTATCCACAAGATTTTCTCGAGGCAAATTACACCCTCGAAACTGAAATCGGTGGGTACCGCCTGTACCGGTCCATGCCGTAGCCTTTATATGTTGTAAGATGGGAGGCTGTCCGATGAAAACCATACGCTTAATGGTTAATTTGAGCCTGGTTGTGATCCTGCTCGCCGGTCTGGCGTTGGGCGCTGCGCCCACCGTGACGGCGCAAACACTTCCGGCTCCGGTGCTGGTGGTTGAGAACGGCGGCTTTGGGCGCACCCTTGGAGAACTGCTTCGCACAGAAGGCCTCAATGCCTATGACCAGGTGAACCTGAGCGCGGTGGATGCGGGCATGTTGGCCCAATACGACGTTGTCGTACTGGGGGCGACCGCACTCAACGTAACGCAAGCCGGTCTATTCCGCGCATATGTAAATACCGGCGGCAATCTACTGGCGATCAAGCCGGATGCGCAGCTCGCGGACCTCTTTGGCTTGGGCGCGGGCGCGGGTTCGCTCAGCAACGGCTACATGGCCATACAAAACGCGGCTACTTTTTCCACTGAACAGCCGGGCAGCGGACTGACCAATTTGAGCCTGCAGTTGCATGTGCCTGCGGACCGCTACACGGTGACCGGTGCGGTCACGCTGGCGGCGTTGTACAGCGATCGCAACACAGGCACAGCCTACCCCGCGGCAGCCGCTGCCAATTATGGCGCCGGGCGGGCGGCGGCTTTCCTGTATGATCTGCCACAGAATATTGTGCTGACCCGTCAGGGCAACCCGGCCAAAGCCGGTCTGGATGTGGACAGCGACGGCGTTGTTCGCACCATTGACTTGTTCTTGGGCAGCGGCGCTGAACCCAAATGGCTGGACCTGGAACGCGCACAGGTGCCGCAGGCGGATGAACAAATGCGCTTCTTTGGCCGCCTGGTTCGCCTGCTGGCGAAACGGCCTTTACCGCAGTTGTGGTACTTCCCTGAAACCAACCGCACCATGCTGGTCTTGACGGCGGACGCACATGCCAACCCGGTAAGCTATTTCCAATCGGAAATCAACAGCATGAATACGTACAACGCCAAAGCCACATTCTACATGGCGATTGGTGGAGACCCGAATAACACCAGCGTACAGGCCTGGCGCGCGCAGGGTCATGAATTTGGCATCCATCCTTATTGGTATAAACCGGACAGCTACCCACCGTTCAACGTAACCAACCTCGCTGAAGGTTACAACGTGATGGATAACTGGTTCAGCATGACCTTCACCAGCCCGAAGTCGCGCACCGTGCGCCATCACCAGGTGAGTTGGCTTGGATATACGGACGCGGTTACGCTGGCTGCCAGTCACGGCATCGCCATGGACACCAACTACTACACCTGGGGCGCCTGGCTGCAGAAGAGCGATGGTTCCTGGGCGCGCGGGTATTCGACCGGTTCGGGTTTGCCGATGAAATTTTCGGATGTTTCTGGCGTACCGCTACCGGTGTATCAGCTGGCAACCCAGCTGGTGGATGAGCAGCTCATTTCCAGCGCTGGAGCTGGATATGAGAATTTAAGTGGTGCTCAAGGGACGGCGGTTTCGCGGGCATTGATCGACGCCAGCCAGGCGGGCTACTACTCGGCGCTGACAACCCAGTTCCATGTGGATTATTATCCGAACGGGGATGTCAAAAACTGGGTTGACCAGACCATGGCTTACGCATACAGCCTGGGCATACCCATGGTGGATGTGGATCGCTGGTTGAAATTCACCGAAACCCGGCGGGATGCCGGCCTGACGGATGTGACCTGGAATGCTGCGACCAAAGAATTGGTCTTTAACCTGGAGGCTGGCAGCGGCACCAGTGACCGCCTGAGCGTGATGGTCCCGCAGTTCTACAATGGGCTGGGCATCAGCAGCGTGCAGGTGGACGGGGCGGCGGCGAGCTTTTCCAATATGGCGGTGCGCGGAACGGCGATGAGCCTGGTGCCGGTCACGGCGGGTAACCATACCTTCCGTGTGCAGTATGTGGTGGTTCCTCCTACGCCCACCCCACTCCCGCCGACGGCTACACCCATCCCGGCAACGGCGACCCCCACCAGCGCTGTCCCACCTACGGCGACGCCGACCGGCGTCTTGCCGCCGACCGCAACCGCGACCAGCGCTCCGCTGGCGACCAACACCCCCCTGCCTCCTACTGCGACCAATTCGCCCACTGGCGGGACGGTGCTGCACAGCAGCGTGGTTGACTTCTCGCCGGTGTGCGTGGTGAACAGCAACGTGCATGTGAGTCTGTTGGAGGGCGGTAACGTGGAGCTGGCAGCCAGCTACGCGGACGGGTTTGACGGCGCAGCGCTGGACGGCGCGCGTTGGAGCTCGGGTGCATGGGGCGGTGGAGCCTACAGCCCGGCGCCTGCGGGCGGCGTGCTGAACGTGCAAAGCCTGGGAGGCGGCTGGGTGAGATCGGTGCCGGTGTTCACGCGGCAAACGGTGGAGTTCGAGGCGGAGTTTGCGCCGGTGGCGTTCCAGCATGTGGGATTGGGCTCGGACGGGTTCACCGGGAGCCGCTACATCCTGTTCAGCACCTACACGGGAGATGGACGGCTGTACGCGCGCATGAACAACAACGTATCGGAAGTGCGGTTGGACCTGGGTGTGCTGCCGGTGGGGATGCATGTGTACCGGATCGAGTGGGCCAGCCTGGACGCCGCCAACGATGTGGCGCGCTTCTACGTGGACGGGGTGTATGTGGGCGAGTTGAGCGTGCCGTCAGCCGGGGCGGGCAACTACTACGCGTACATTTCGAATGCCTCGGAGACACAGCCGCTGCGGGTGAGTGCGGTGCAGGTGACGCCTGGGTACCAGACGGCGGGCAGTCTGACGAGCTGCGCTTTGGATGCCGGGCTGGGCAACCTGTGGAACAGCTTGAGTTGGGACGGGGTGGTGAACGTCGGGACGCAGTTGAGTGTGGAAGCGCAGAGCTCGGCGGACGGGCTGACCTGGGGTGCGTGGAGCGTGCTGGGCAGTGCCGCCAGCTCGCCGGTGGCGGACCCGCAGCGCTATGTGCGCTACCGGGTGAACCTGGCTGGCGATGGATTGGCTACCCCGCTGCTGCGCTCGATCAGCCTGGTTTATGCGCCGGGGACGCCGGCGCCTGCCACGGCTACGCCCATCCCGCCGACGGCAACTCCGCTGCCCCCGACCGCAACGCCTTTGCCTCCAACAGCAACGCCATTGCCGCCGACCGCGACCCCACTGCCGCCCACGGCGACCTTAACCCCGCCGCCGCCGACAGCCACACTGGTGCCGCCGACGGCAACGCGCACGCCAACGCGAACGCGTACGCCCACCCGCACCCGCATCCCAACGCGTACGCCCACGCCGACCCGGACGGCAACGCCGCTTCTGCCTTAAAAGTATCTCGCGGTAAAGTCCTTTATTTGTAATATCTTTCATCCTGGAGAATGCAGCCGGCGTTGAAATACACGCCGGCTGCGAAATGCTATTTCACTGGAGGGGAAATCCATAATGAAACTCAAACGTTGGATTCAGATTTGTGTCATTTTTGTGCTCATTTTCAACCTGTTTGCTTCACCGGTGGCGCCTACACAGGCGGACTCACCCAGCGGAATGCCGATTCTAGTCATTGAAAACGGCGCTTTCGGTCGTTACACTGGCGAATTGCTGCGCACGGAGGGTTTGAATAGTTTTGACATCAAAACCCTGGCCGATGTGACTCAGTTGATGTTGAGTGATTACGAGCTAGTCATCCTGGGACCAGGCGCGCTGAATGCCACCCAGTCGGGCTGGCTGCACACCTATGTGCAAAACGGCGGCAACCTGCTGGCGCTGCGTCCGGACAGCCAGATTGTCGATCTGTTCGGGCTTGGCGCGGGAGCCGGCTCTCTTCCCAACGGGTATATGGGCATCCAGACCGCAGCCACATTCTCCGGCGAAACACCCGGCGCAAACCTGACCGATCAAACGCTGCAGGTGCATGTGCCGCTGGATCAATATGCTCTGGGGAGCGGCACAGCCCTGGCGACGGTTTATTCCGATGCCAGCACCGCCACGGCCTATCCGGCGGTTGCTGCAGGTTCACATGGTTCCGGTCGGGCAGTAGCTTTCCTGTACGACCTGCCGCAAAACATTGTGCTGACCCGCCAGGGCAACCCCGCCAATGTCAATCTGGATGTGGACAATGATACGGCGGTTCGAACGATCGACCTTTTCATTGGTCAGGGGACGAACCCTGACTGGCTGGATCTCGATCGCGCCGGCGTGCAGCAGGCGGACGAACAGTTGCGCCTATTCAGCCGCCTGGTGCACCTGTTGATGGTGCGTCCCATGCCGCAGTTGTGGTATTTTCCGGATGATAACAAGACCATGTTGATCCTCACCGGGGATGCCCATGCAGATC
>JACRAG010000030.1 GCA_016213455.1 Anaerolineae bacterium
CAGGGCAAAGAGACCATCATCAATAAACGCGTTGGACGGGCTGACCTCGAATCCGTTTCCATCGCCGCCGCTGGAAATTGCCACCTGTTGACCTGGGCTTTGCCACCCCGTTGAATTCGCCTGGGTTGGAGTTGCGGTTGGAGGCGGCAATGTCGGTGTGAATGTTGGCAGGGGTGTTGGCGTATCCGTTGGTAGTGGAGTGGACGTAACAGTGGGAGACGGCCCTGGCGTCGCGGTTGGAAGAGTTGCCAGCCAATTGTAGGCGGCTAACAAATCCAATCGTCCGTACCCATAAGTATCGTCAGGTCCGATTGTCCCGAGATCAAATGCGGATGAAATGAGGGCGGTCTCCTGCTGGGATGCCGTGAGGTTTGGATATGCAGAGAGCAGCAACGCCAGTCCGCCCGAGACGTGAGGTGCGGCCAGTGATGTTCCAGATGCGGTCGTGTAGAAGCCGCCAAGATCTGTCGTGTTGATGTTTACACCAGGCGTGACCAGATCGGGGAAAACCCCGCTGGAACCACCACAGTCCGATGGCCCCCTGCTGCTTAGACCATAAATAAGACTACTATTGTTGATCGCCCCCACTGCAAATGCGGATGGATTATTGGCCGGACTGTGGCTTGTTCCTGCGTTTGGACCGCTGTTGCCCGCGGCAAAGACAGGCAGGATTCCCGCGGCACGCAGGGATTGAAGATCAGGTTCAAACTCAAGGTTGCAGCCTGGTGCGCCGAAAGCCCACGCGTTATTGACAATCTGCGGCGCATCCAGCGTGCCCGGATTGTTATCTGGGTCAAGCAACCATTGATACCCCTGATGAATTGCAGTGGCGGTTGAACTCCCCTGATCATTGAATATTTTTGCTGCAATCCATTGTGCGCCCGGAGCGACGCCGACGGAGGTGCCGCCGGCGTCTCCTCCGAGCATAACCCCCATTGTCCATGTTCCATGCCCACTCATGTCAAAAGGTGAATTCGGATGTTGTCCGTATGGATCAAACCAGCTGTTGGTTCCGCCGCGCCAGCGATTTACCAGATCAGGATGATCCAGATCGACGCCGCTATCCATTGACGCGATGACCACACCCTGTCCCGTATAACCCAGGCTCCAGAGTGACGGAGCGGAAATCAGGGATATATTTGGTTCCGGGTTCGTCAGATTTGAGATCGAGGGGGAAACAGCCACAACATCAATCGTATCGAGCGAAACGGAAAGGACATCGGGCTGGGCAGCCAGCTCCTCAACTGTGGCTGCATTCGCTGTGACAGAGAAGCCGTTAAAGATCCAGAATGATGTGTAGCTCGTTACTGCGCCCTGTCTGTTCCGCAATCGCAACAAGAGCTTCACAGGACCCTGTGTCCCGTTTGCCGTTGTTTTTAGCGAATCAATGACACCTGCCAATCTTTCGCTGCGTCTTAGGCCTTTTCCTTCAGGCAGGTTTGCCTGTTGCCGTAATTTGACAATGACCGTGATGGGTTCGTTCGCCTGAAGCGTACTTAATTTCTCCCGCAAGGGGGAGGAAATCTTATTGGAGGTAACAGGCAATACACGCCATGACACAACATTACGTTCCGCCAGGGCAGTGACCGGGGCAGCGGAAGCTAATAACAGTATCACCGCAAGAATGAGAGTCAGAGTTTTCTTCATTGTTTTGTGCTTGAGATTGGCAAAACCTATTGAGTAATCATGGGTTCAAGAGCGATGTCGCCAAAGACAACGATCACGGAAGAGCCGCGCTTGACTGCGTTTTGTGCATTTGGGATCAAGCTGAAGTACATCCGATCTGCGATGAGTTTTTGGGTACGCATGTGCGCATCGGGCATGAGCATCACATCGGTGTTTTCAACGTAGACCATCGGCATGATGCCGTCTTCGCCCGCCAGTTTTGCGGCCTTTTCAGGGTCAATCACTCGATACCGAACATCCACCAATCCGCCCGCGGCAGTCACAGCGACCAGCGTCATCTGGATGCCATATTCCTCCTCCAGCGATTGCGCACTGATCGTGGTCTCCGGAAGGGGATGTTCCGAGTTATGATTGCCTGCATTTCGCACTCCAAGTTGATAGGAGAAAACTCCAATCACTAGAATGCCGAGCATCATGGATGGATAAAAATACCGACTGGCAGACCAGCGTTTGAAAGTATTGCCAAAGGTCGAGATCTCCCTGCTCATAGCGGAATCAGCCCATGGCTGCGCGAGACCGATGACTGTCAGGAACAGGCCCTCGACAATCATGGCAGGTATGCCTATCGGGTCGTACCATGCCTCCGCCTCCATCCCCGGCATGCCAAAGGTTCTGCTCACGATATAGCCGAGGATGGAACCCCCGGCAATAAAAATGCCCAGCGCCCATCCCGACCACATTTTGCGACGAATAATCCCCACCGCGGATACAAGCGAACCGAAAGCGTTCGCCAAAAATAACCAGCCCATGTAGGGAGCTTCAGCATATTCCTGAGGAACAGTAATGAAATGCAAATAGCCTGTTGCAATGATTAATACAACCGCGATCCACTGAAGGACTTTAGATTTCATGAGGAAGCTCCCTGATCGAAATCGACCTTAATGAAAAAATTCATATGATTACATGGAGGGACGGGATCGACTCCGTCCCTCATTTGTGCATACTCTGGATGGCTGGAGGCTTTAGAAGCCTCCAGCCATTGTTACTACATTTGATTATGGAAGATCAAACGCATCCAAATCATGGTTGCCATTGGTCAGGCCCAGGGCCGTGCCATCGAAGTAGACCGTCCAGACGCCGGCGTAGTTATACACAAAATCCTCATCTTGAACTGTCCCAATACCTGGTACAACGGTGTCAGTGTTGAAGGAGAGGTAGAAGTGTGTGGCATCGACTCGGACAAAGCCATCAACATCGGTGGCGCCCGCAAAACCAGCAACCGAGGCATCAAACACACGGGTATAGGAACTGCCACCGTTCCAAACGTAGATGTCCGCATCGTCACCAGAGCCACCTGCAAGGGGCGGGTTGGTATTGCTGTCAGTAGAGAAGTAGAGACTGCCGCCGGAAATGTTGATTGCATCGAGGTCGGTGCCGCCAACTCCGTTAGCGCTGCCATCGAAGAACAGCGACCAGGTGCCCGCGTTGTAGTACACAACATCCTCATCCTCAACAGTGCCAACACCCGGCACGGCCACAGCGGCATTGAAGGACATGTAGAAATGCGTGGCGTCCACCCAGTCAAGACCATCGACATTTGCAGTGGTGGGTAGAGAATACGGCGCCGCAGTGACATCAATGGCCCGGCTGAAGAACGATCCGTCATAGTTGTAGACATCCGAATCATCAGCGGTGCCGGCCAGGGTGGGCGGGTTGGTATTACCCAACGTGGAGAAGTACAACGCGGGTTGAGGTACCACAACAGTCAGAGTTGCGGTGCGAACACCACCTGTGCCGGTGCTCCAGTTGCCAGCCACGTCACGAATGC
>JACRAG010000318.1 GCA_016213455.1 Anaerolineae bacterium
GGATAAAGCGGCTGTCAGATGAACCAGGGAAATCCGGTTCCATAACATTTCAGGAGCATTGGCACTGACGCGCAGGTAGTTATCGGTCAAGCCACTCATTTCCCAGCCTTGCGGGCCGAGGGCCGTGGCACACTCCCACAACACAGGCAGCTCCTCTCCTACAAATTGCGCCCGATAAGCCTCAGCGGCTTGCGCCAGCACCTGGCGCATCCGCGCATTGCGGGCTTTGCGCAACGGGTGAGGCACCTGGGGCTTCATGCGCGCCGCCGCCGTAGCTGGACGCGCCGAGTAAGTAAACACATGCCCGGCGGCGAACTGCATCCGGCGCACAAATTCCAGGCTTTCAGTAAATTCAGCCTCATCTTCACCGGGGAAACCGGCAATCACATCTGTAGTGATTGCCACATCGGGGATAGCGAGGCGGGCAGCGGCGACCAACGCTGCAAACGCTTCGGGCGTGGTCTTACGCGCCATACGTCTCAAGGTGGCCGCGCAGCCCGATTGCAACGGCAAGTGCAGGTGGCGGCACAGGCGGGGATTCTCCCACAAGCCGAAGAAATCCGCGTCCAGGTCCCAGGGTTCGAGTGAGGAGAGGCGAATGCGGGGTGCGGCGGTTTCGGTGAGCAGAATTTTCACCAGGTGAGCGAGATGCAGCGGGGAAGTGAAATCTTGCCCCCAAGAGCCAAGATGCACGCCAGTTAGGACGATTTCCTGGGCGCCGCCGCTCAATGCCGCCCTCACATCTCCCAAAACGGCCTCGATTGACCGGCTGCGGCTCGCGCCGCGTGCCAGGGTGGTGATGCAGAACGTGCAGCGGTTGTCGCAACCGTCTTGAGCCTTGATAAACGCCCGCGTGCGCAAGCGCGCTCCCGGGACGGGTTCCCGCTCCACGGGTTCCAGGTCGAACACCTCCAATGGGAGTCCGAGCAGATCGGGTACCAGGCGATCTTTGTCGGCGTTCGCCACCACACGGCTGACCCCCGGCAGGCCAGCAGCCTCCTGCGGGTTGAGCGTTGCCCAACAGCCGGTGGTCAGGATCTCGGTCACGCCGGCGCGCGCCGCCTGGCGAATCTTCTGCCGCGAATCTGAAGCGGCCTCGGTGGTTACCGCGCAGGTATTGATCACCACCAAATCGGCTTCTGCAGCCGAAGCGACCAGGCAATGCCCGGCGGCGCGAAATTGCCTGGCATAAGCCTCGATTTCGCTCTGGTTGAGGCGGCAGCCGATGGTGTCGAGATAGACATTCATAGAAAAAGAACTTCCCCCTCCGTCCGTAAGTCAGGCGGAAAGGGTCAGGGTTTGATAACGGTGAAATTGTCGAAGTAGATGTCCGTGCCGGGTGCCGAGAACGTCCCGGCGATCAGGCCGACATCGCCTGATGAGAAGTCGCCATCCTGGACTTCAACCAACTTCTTGCCATTGGCGGATAATGCCAGGGTCGAGCCATTGCAGTCGGCCCGCAGGTGATTCAGCGATGTACCTTTGGCAATGTCTTCGCTGATTTGATATTCTTGCATCCCAACCAGCGACATGACGTTATCCTTGAACTTCCCGATGGCGTAATAGCCGTCGCCGGTGATCTTGAAAAAGTAAAAGTTATTTTCGTTCTGATAGCGGCACAATACGCCATAATCGCTGTCATCCGGGCCGGCGGCCTTGGTGACATCCACCTCGATTTGCACGTCGGTGAAATTCAGACCAGGCACGGTAAAAAAATCGGTGGTATCGGTATTCACCCAGATGCGTAAACCGCCGTTGGCATATTCGGTGCCGCCCGAATCATCCTGGCTTAATTTCCAGCCGCCGGCCATCTTGGAAAAATCATCCTGGAACAAGACATTCCCGGAGGCAACATCATCACTTGTACTACAAGCCAGGGCCGCCAGCGTCAGCGCAGCCAGAATACAGAGCAATTGTAGAGAACGGTTCATCATTCGACTCCTGTGTTGAAACATATTTACGCTGAGGTTTCAACATTCGTGCCAACTTTGCCAGGAGGAATGCCAATTGTAGCACAAGTTCAGGGGAAGTAACGTTGCAGCAAACGGTCGGCGATGGCCGCGGTCGTCGAGCCAGGGGCAAGGGCAATGGCTTGATCGAGTTCCTGGCGCGCGTGCAACCGGTCGCCCTGCAAGAGATAGACCTGTCCCAGGTGAAGATGAGCCGCAGCATATTTGGGGTCGGCCTGCAAAGCGCGGCGCAGGAAACGCTCGGCGGTGAGCGAATCATCCAGCATGAGCAGGGCCTGGCCCATCACATCCAGGGCCGCCGGGTCGGCGGGGGCCAGCAACACCGCTTGCCGGGCGGCGGGCAGGGCCAATTCGCGAATCTGGATCTGCTTGCTCAAGGCAAATTCAGCCAGTGAACGCCAATAGGCAGACTCATGCGGATCCAGCTCGATGGCTTTTTGGTAATAGCCTTGGGCTGCGGCCAGGTCGCCCTTTTCGGCGAACGTGCGCCCCAACTCAACCTGCAAAACCGGATTGCCGGGATCAACCGCTACTGCCGCATTCAAATAAGCAATCGCCTGGTCGTAATCACCCTGCCGCTGCCAGTAGAGCGAGGCCAGCGTCATGACGGCCAGGGAATCGGGGGCGAGGGCCAGGGCGCGTTCCAAATCGGCCGATCCATCCTGGCCGATGTGTTGGCGAGCCTCGCTCAGATAGGCCCAGGCTTCGCCATAATCAGGCCGGGACAGGATGGATTGGTGAAAAGCCTCGGCGGCCAGCTCCCACTCGTTGAACGAGGCCAGCACCCGCCCCAC
>JACRAG010000321.1 GCA_016213455.1 Anaerolineae bacterium
CAACCTGATCAGCAACGCCACCAAATTCACCCTCAAAGGTGAAGTCAGTCTGCTGGTTACGGTTGGCGACAATGAAATAACGGTAGCCGTCAGCGATACCGGCCTGGGCATACCAATCAAAGACCAGGCAACCATTTTCGACGAATTCCACCAATCCACGCGGACAGCCACGCGCGGCTATGGAGGAATGGGCCTTGGGCTGGCGATTACCCGCCGGCTGGTTGAAATGCACGGCGGGAAGATTAACTGCATTTCTTCCGGCGAAGAAGGTGATGGCACCACGTTTTACTTCACCCTGCCGGTTTATCGAGGAGAATCCGCGAAAGAATCGGATGAAATGGACAACGCCTCGAAAGAGGATCAGCTGCTACTGCTCTCGCCAAACCTTGCTCAGGCTCAACCGCTTTCCGAATACCTTGAACAACAAGGCTATTCCGTCCATCTCTTGGATGTTGGCGCACACACGCAAAATTTGGAACAGGCTTTATTGGCTCCCTACCGGGCCATTGTGATATGCGATGACCCGTCAGCAACCTGGATTCAAGATGCATTGAGCGTGTTAAGATCACAGCCCGGAAAGCAGGACGTGCCAATCTTGTTTTATCACCTTTGGGTGGAGGAAAACCAGGGTTCATTCCTTGATTTAAACCTGGTTTCCAAACCCATGAGACCGGACTCACTGCTTAACGTGTTAAAACAACGCGGATTAACCGAATCCGATCCGGGAAGGCCGAATAGAACAGTGCTGGTGGTGGACGACGAAGCAGAAATCCGTGAATTGCATGCTCAGATGATTGAGCAGCATGTGCCCAACTGCCAGGTCATTCAGGCCTGCAATGGACGCCAGGGCCTCGAACGGATGAAGGATGTCCGCCCGGATCTGATCTTGCTTGATCTGCTGATGCCCGAGATGGATGGGTTTGGCATGCTGGAGGCGATGCAATCACACACCACCTTGCGTGCGGTCCCGGTCATCATCATGACCAGTCAGGTGCTGTCAGAAGACACCTTGCTGCGCTTAAATCGCTGCGTTACCAGTGTCTTGAGCAAAGGGCTGTTTTCCATCCAGGAAACTGTGCAACAGATCGAATCTTCGCTGGCTCGGGATAAACGACCGGGCAGCGAACCGCAGCGCATCGCACGCCGTACGATGGCCTACATCCACACCCATTATGCCGAGGCCATTTCCCGGAGCGACATCGCCAACCACATTGGCGCAAACGAGCGTTACCTGACGCACTGTTTCCGCCAGGAGGTGGGGATCACGCCGATGGAATACCTGAACCGCTACCGGGTCAAGGTTGCCCGGAAGATGTTAGAAACAGAACAAAAGAGCATCACGGAAATTGGGCTTGAAGTGGGTTTCACCAGCAGTGCGCATTTTAGCAGGGTCTTCCACCAATATATGGGAACTTCGCCGCGCGAATATCAACGAACCAATTAATATAGAGAAGGAATGTCAGCAGCAACCTGGTCGAAACGCACAGACCAGGTTGTATTCTTAATTCACTTCCTTTTCGATAAGAACCCCTTCCTTTTTTGAAAGCATCCTCCGGTTTTCTTCCCTATAGTAAGAATCAGGATCACCGGCCTTGACCAATTTCATTAGGAGGATGGAAATGTATCGCAGACAGACATTTGTTTTGCTCAGTTTGATAACCATTCTGAGCGTACTATTTGCCGGTTGCCAGCCAGCCGCGGCGCCACAACCGGCAGCAGAGACACCCGCGGATACCCAGGGTCAAACCGACGAAAAAATCACCCTTACCATCTGGGACACGGGTACCGAGTACTACCAGTGGGTAGAGGACATCGCCATTCCGCTGTTTAAAGAGAAGTATCCGAACGTTGAGATTGTGCACACCGGCATTCCCTATGACCAATTCTCTTTGAAAATTGATACGGCTGCCACCGCCGGCGATCTCCCGGATCTCATTGCGGACGAAGTGCCTGGCCCGAACTCAAAGTGGTACAAAGCCGGTCTGTTCATCCCGCTCACGCCCTACATGGAAAAAGACAAAATCAACAAGGGTGACTTCTGCGGTTTGATCAACACCACAGCCACCTACGAAGGCAACACCTACTTGCTTCCGATGTATGTGAACTTCTGGGCCATGCTGTATAACAAGAAGATGTTCCAGGACGCCGGACTGCCCGAATTGACCACCGACTCGGTGATTACCTTCAACGATTGGCTGGATTATGCGCGCAAATTGAACAAACCTGCCGAGACCCTGGAGGAGCGTGTGTGGGGTTCCCAGTTGATCCGCCCAGACTGGAACTCCATGCCCGCCGGTATGAGCGACCCCTACTATCTGGGCAGCGACGGTCGCACATGCGCCGGCAATTCGGACACGCCCGACATGATCAACGCCTGGACAACCATCCGCGACGCCTATAAAGAAGACTTGACTCCCGAAACCGGTCAGGCCTTGATGGGCGATGCAGACTCCTGGTTGTTCTTCACCGAAGGCAAGGTTGCCATGTCTTATGGTGATATGAGCATGACCAACCAGGCTGTAGAGAAGGGCATCGATGTGGGGATCACCGGTCAGCCGGTGATTACCTCCGGAAGCCAGATGAACACGCACATCTATGGAATGGGTTACGGAATCACCAAAGCCTCCAAGAACCCCGATCTGGCCTGGGAATTTGTCAAAATGACCGCCACCGTCATCCCGCTGAAGCTGGTAGGGGCGAAGGAATATGGCGAAGCGACCGCCGGCATTCCCTGCTACACGCCAATCGCCGAGCAGTATATTAAAGAAAGCAACAATCCCTACCTCGAAGATGCGCAGAAGATGATCGCCCGCTACAAAGCCCCCGTGTTTGTACCGGACTTCTACGCCGGGTCAACCGTCATCTGGGAAGAGATCAACACCCGTGTGATTGAAGGTGGTGAAGATCTCGCAACAGTCGTCGCGAGCTCGATGGAACTCTGCCAATCCGCCGTTGACGATATGTGGGAACAGTGGGATTCACTC
>JACRAG010000316.1 GCA_016213455.1 Anaerolineae bacterium
TCAAAACTGGTCGAAAATATAAAGTTGTTGATTGCGAGTGGTTTTTGGTTGCCGATGGTTTTTGCAGTCTGTTATGGTTTCTACTCGATCAGATCTAAAGAAATCTACTCCTTGAAAAAGGGACTGGTGTACATCCTGTCGATCATCAGCCTTTTCTCAGCCACTGTAAGTAGTTTACCTTGGGCTCGTTACATCTATCTGCCGATCGTTTTGATTCTTCCAGTGGTCGCAATATTTGTAAACGACCATATTCCCTGGATGGTTTCGCGAAGGTATCGACCAGGTTGGTACATGGCAGTGTTAGCCGTTGTCGTATTTGGCCTGTTCACGGGCTATAAGTTTGCCCAAGATATTCGGCTAATCATCACGACACATGATCATAGCGCGCAAGAATTCTCGTTGGAAATCCAAAAAATCATCCCAGTGGAAGAGCCTGTCTATAATTGGGAATGGGAAATTGATTTCTATGCCAACCTGAATTTTGCTCATCCGGAATATCAGTTATTTCCAGCCATGCTGGATGAGACTTACAATCATAGAGATTCTGCACCCTTGCATGAGAAGCGTATTCCGGCAGGTGTTCATTATGTTATCGTTGGTCCCTTTGCCACTCAGACCAATCTCTTTAAAGATGAGTTGGATCAAATGAATTCGTCCGTTCTATATCAAAAAGGTGCTTACCTGCTTTACTATATTCATTGAGGGCTTTTGATCGCGTTCCATCAAGCCAATATAACAAAGGTGGTCATGAAGTTGGCAGCAGAATAACCCGCTCCGGGTCATCACCATTCACCATGCCCCGGCACGGGTTTGCCCCTGATTGAACTGCACGAACGCAGAACGGATCGTGTCTGGAGAATATAACCCTTCTGCTTGAGGTATGACCGGATTGTTTTTGAGAAGACATGCAGGATTGCTTGTATGGAAGATTGTCGAGAAGGTGCCAGCGTGAGTGCCGCCTGCCCGATCTGTGCCGCGCCGATGGAGGCCAGCCCGCGCTACCCGCGCGCGGTGTGCCTGGCGTGCCATGCCCGGGCGGTGGATGAAACCGGCCGCCGGGTGACTTTCTTTAATGAAAGCTTTTCCGGCGGCCTGGCGGGTGTGTATGTGGATACCCGCGAACCGTATCGCCTGTCGCTGTGTTTCATCGACGGCGTGCGCTGCGAAGCGCAGGAGGCGCACATGGGCGGGGTGGTGATTCAGGCCCTCTCGCTGGATATGACCGGCGACTGAAGCATAAAGTCCTTCGACTCAACCTGCATCAGCAAAAAGGCAGCCAGGTCGCCGCGGGTGACGCGCCCGCTGCTTTTGCTGCCCAGGTGCCCGGCGTGGATCTTGCCGGTGGCGGGCTCTTCCGAAAGCCGTGGAATGCGCACGATGGTCCAATCCAGTTCGCTGCTGCGCACCAGGTAGGCGGCGCGGGTCATGTCTTCATAGAGGGCCGGTGCGCTCAGGCGCAGCAGGGTTTTGTAGAACTGGTCGGCAATGGAAGGGTGGTCGTTGGGATCGCCGATATCCGCGCCAGAGGCCATCACCAGGCGGCGCAGACCCGCGGCGTGCATTCCTTCCAGAATGGTTTCCAACGCGTTGGAAAGCGCGGAAGCGGGCTGCCCTTTGGCCGGGCTGAGCAGGCTGATCACAGCTCCAGCCCCGTCGAGCACCTGATCCACGGCGGCGCGGTCTTGCGGGTCACCGGAGAGAATGCGCGCAGGGGCGTGGCTGGTTTTCAGGGTTTCCGAATCCGCAGCCAGCATGACCACGGTGTGCCCGGCGGCATACGCTTTTTGCACCAGCAGGCTGCCGGTTTTTCCACTTCCTCCGAACAGGGCGATTTGCATGCTCACTCCTTCGCGGTCAGCAGCATTTTACAGGGGCGTTGCAAGATTAATCCCCCCGGTACAGGGAACAGGATTTGTTCCAGCACGCAAAGCCGCTGTCTTAAGCTGCGCTCTTCCCATGATCCATTCAGGATGGGCTGGGGTAGATGGCTACTTTGTATCGACTAGAATTCCGAACCAACCTTTTCTCATTGATCGCACAGGTCGGGTTGTGCCTCAAAGCAGGCATGCGGAGCCCTTTTTGGCAGCAACCTCACATAATTCAGGAATATTTTACATTATAAAGCAGTCAAACACGTAAAAAGTCCATTTAAACCTTGCAATAGTATTTCATTTATTACCAGAGAATGCTACTATTATCACGCTAATGGTATGATATGGCAGATTTCCATTTTCCCCAATCACAATGAGCGAATCTCAGGTGTCTTTCGATCGGCTGGTAGAAATGGAGCGGAAAATTTCCGCTGTGCAATCCATCCCTGAAAAAGTTGCGCTGTGCACCCATCTGGCCCGGCTGGCTTTTCAGGCGGGTGAATTACAGCGCGCCGAAAATGCCTGTGAGCAGGTGTTTGAGCTGTCTCAGGCTCTTGGTCCGGATGGCAACACCTATCTGGACCTGACCGGCGGAGCCCTGGTGATTTGGGGAAAAATTCTTCTCGATTCGGGTGAACCGCTGCAGGCAAAAAGTGTTTTCAAACAGGCGTTGACCTACCTGGGCGAAGACCAGCCGGATTTTTACCTGGTGACCTGTGTGCTGGGCCTGACATGGATTGAATTGCGCGCCAGTAACCTACCGGAAGCGCGCGTGCTGCTGGACAAAGCCATTCGCATGGTTGATGAGTTGCCGGATGAACCGCTGGTGAGGATGCAATGTTATTCTTACCAGGCTTACATGATGGAGGAGACCGGCTTCTTCGATAAAGCGCTGGAGTTTTACCGCGCGGCGAACGCCATCGCGGTCTCCGAGCGCGAGTCGCTTTCAGAGGTTAAAATCCTCAACAACCAGGTACTCACCATGCTGGCTTACGGTCATGCTGAGGAAGCGCTTTTGCTGCTTCCGGAGCTGGAAAAGCTGGGCAGCCAGGTGAGTGACCTGTACCGGCAGTATTTTGAAGATACGATTGGCCAGGTGTACCTGGCGCTGAACGATTATCCGCGAGCGATTCAATTCTTCAAGCGCGTGGTGGATGCCAGCATTGCCAGTGGCAAGCCCAACCTGGGAGTTGAGTCGTCCATCAACCTGAGCAAGGCGCTGTGCCAGGTGGGTGAATATGAACAGGCCATCCTGTATGCCCAGGCCGGGTTGGAGATCCTGGAGGACATGGGCGAGGTCTTCCTGTTATGTGACACCCACGGCTTACTGGCTTCCATCTATGAGCAGACCGGGGATTACCGGCGTGCGCTGATGCATCACAAGCAGCACCATGCGCTGGGTGAGACCAAATATTCGCGGGAAACGCTACAAAAGATCTCCGACCTGACGGCTTCGTTTCAGGCTGAAGCCAGCCGTAAAGACGCTGAAATTTTACGCCTGAAAAACCTGGCCCTGGTGCAGGAACTGGAGCAGCATCAACGCGGATCGAAGGAGCTGGAGAAGCTGGCTTCGACTGACCCGCTGACCGGGTTGCTCAACCGGCGCTCGTTGTTCACCTTGATGGGGCAGCTTTTGACGGTAGCCGAAAAAGAGCCGGTACGCAAGTTTTCCATCGCCATCCTTGACCTGGATCATTTCAAACAGATCAATGATCAGCACGGGCACCTGGTGGGCGACCAGGCGCTGGTCGAATTCGCCAA
>JACRAG010000031.1 GCA_016213455.1 Anaerolineae bacterium
GCCGGAGCTTTGCCCGCCGATTTGGAGGCAGATTGATAAATGGCAATGGGTGTACCTTCCACAGCAGCCTTGGATTCGAGATAAGCCTGACCGGTCAGATATCCTTCGCAGTCGATGGAGCAGCTGGTGACATATCCGATGACACGACCCCTGGTATCCACAGCTGGGTCTCCGAGATGTGCCACCCGCACACCCTTCTCGTTGAAGCGGAAGCGAACAACCACACCGCTGCGTTTCTTCTCGCGCTCCAGGTAGGCGGCGCGGCCAATGAACCAGGGTTTGTAGGTTTTAACGTAGGTGCCAAATCCGGCTTCCGCAACGCCCAAACCCTTTTCTCCACCCATTTCATGTCCATAAAGCGGCAATCCGGCTTCAGTGCGCAGTGAGTCACGCGCTGCCAGACCGCAGGGCTTGCATCCCAGGGGCGCGCCGGCTGTCATGATCGCATTCCAGAGCGCAACGGCCTGGTCGGGATGAACGAACAGCTCAAATGCCATCTTTTCGCCGGTATATCCCGTGCGCGATACCACCAGCTCGAAGCCGCCGACAACCGCTTCGCACAGTTCGGTGCGTTTGAGCGCCATGATGCGTTTGCGGGTCGGGGCGTCCACGCCCATTGCCAGCAAGATATCGCGGGATTTTGGACCCTGCAATGCGATATCCACGCGCATATCCGCGCCAGCCTTGGGGTCGCGTAGATTGCGCAGCACGGCGGTCTGACCAAATGCGCGCGCGGCAGGGTTTTCCCGGTCAACCAGCACGGTGCCATCCAGCACACTGTTAAGCCAGGCCCAATCTTTGTCGTCGTTGGAGGCATTAACCACAACCAGGTAGCGTTCTTCACCGCGGCGATAGACGAGGGTATCGTCAATCACCTGCGCATCCGGGTCAAGGAAATGCGTGTAGCAAGATTCGCCCACGGCGAGCGCGGCTATGTCGTTGCCACAGACGCTGTCCAGGAAATCCACGGCGTTCGGGCCTTCGGCCTGGTACACACCCATGTGAGCGACATCAAACAAGCCTGCAGCCGTGCGGGTTGCCATGTGCTCTTCCACAACCGAAGTGTATTGAACCGGCATTTCCCAACCCGCAAAGGGGACCATTCGTCCGCCCAGCGCCTTGTGCGTCTCGAAGAGTGGGGTGCGCTTCAAGGGGGGATTTTCAGGTTCGGTCCAGGTAAATTCCGGTTTGGCAGAGGCGGTCAAAGGCGCGGTCATTCCGATGTGATACGGCTTGGCAGGTGCAGTTGTTGGCTGCAAATTAGCCACATTGACGGGTTCACATTCTGAGATCAGAATGGGGCCAGGCATGCGGCGGGTCACGTCCTGGTCAAAGAACACGTAACCGTCAGAAAGATCCCGCAACCAGGTGGCAGCCAGACCGAAAGCGACGGCTTCGAATTGGAAGGTGAAACCGCTCTGGGTGCGCGTGATCGTACCTTCAATGCTTCGCACCGGGGTGACGAGGCTGGAAGGTTGGGATTGTCCCACATTCAGGGCGTCGGTGGCTGAGGCAAAGGCATAGTTGACGAACGCGCCGACATTCTTGCCGGTTAATTGGATGGCGGTTTGTTTGCCTGGTTTGGCGGGCTGGTCATCCAGATAGAAGAAGTGGGGATAAGCGTGTTTTCCACTTTCGAAGTCAATGCCGGCTTTTTCGGCCAATTTGCGAATGCGCAGGCGGGCTTCTTCAAACTTGACAAAATCCACCTTGGCGCGCTGCGCCGGTCCCTGGCGGGTATCGATGGTGTAGGGCGTGCAGGCGAACATCACATCCGCGATGCAATCCGCGACTTCTACCATATCTGCTTCAACCAGGCCTCGCTGCGTGATCCACGGCGTGCCCAGGCGAATCCCAGAGGAGTTGAGCGCGGTCTTATCGCCGGGAATGGTGTTGCGGTTGATCACGATGCCGGCGATATCCAAAATGCGGGCTGCCATATCGCCGGAGAGGGGGGTGCCGTCCGGACCTTTCACGGTTTTGCAGTCCACATTGGTCAGGTGTGTATCGGTGCCGGTGAAGGGAATGCGCAGACCACGTTCCGCGAGGCGGGCAGTCAAGGCAACACTGTTGCGAACGATCTGGTTCTGCAAGGCCTTGAACTGTTCTGTTTTGGCCAGCTTGAATGCGGTTGCCATACCAGCGATGGCATGGATATGCGGGCCGCCCTGTTCACCGGGGAATACGGCGCGGTCGATCTTGCGCCCAAGCGGGCCGTCGGTGGTGATGATACAAGCCCCTCTTGGACCGCACAGGGTCTTGTGGGTGGTGAAGGTGATCACATGGGCAATCCCAACCGGTGAAGCCACCACGCCAGCGGCAACGAGTCCGGCGATGTGGGAGATGTCGGCGAGCAGGGTAGCACCCACCGAGTCAGCGATGGCGCGGAAGCGCGTCCAGTCTGGCACCCAGGGGTAGGAGGAATAACCAGCGATGATGATCTTGGGTTTGTGCTCACTGGCCAGGGCCTGAACGGCATCGTAATCGATGCGTTCAGTCACCGGGTCAACCGCATAGTGAACAGCTTTGAAGAGCTTGCCCGAGCGGTTGACGGATGATCCATGGCTGAGGTGTCCGCCGTGCAGCAGGTTCATACCCAGGATTGTGTCTCCAGGGGTCAACAGTGCAGTGTAAACGGCGTTGTTGGCTGGAGCGCCGGATAACGGCTGGACATTCACGAACAATTTCTCGGCGGGGAAAGCGGGCGTGGCGAATAATTCCGCGCAGCGGCGGCGGGCCAGCGATTCCACAAGGTCGGCATATTCCACGCCTTTATAATAGCGGGGATCGGCATAACGGCGATAATGCGCCAGCCGGGTGTCGAAATCCAGGATTTCCGCTTCCGACATGACGCGTTGTTCTTCGTCAGGATAACCTTCGGCATAAATATTCTGAAAAACCGATCCAAGGCCTTCGCGGACGGCAGCAGGTGCCGTGCTTTCGCTTGGGATCATGATCAATTTGCGGGCCTGACGTTCCGCTTAGATTTGAACCAGTTCATATA
>JACRAG010000320.1 GCA_016213455.1 Anaerolineae bacterium
CTCTGCGCGACCTGTCCTTCTTCGCGGGCTTCTTCCACCCTTCGCGGGGTAGGGGCTTCGGTCCGATCGGTCATCTCTGCTTACTTCCCAATGAGTAATAACATGCGGTTGCCGATCATGCCGTACAGGTTGCTGACGGCAGGCAGCGCCATCACGACCAGCAGGCCCAGGGCAACCATGGAAATGGCGACTTTCAACGGCAGGCCGAGGAAGAAAATCTGCACCTGCGGGGCGACGCGCGCCAGCAAGCCCAGGGCCAGGTCGGTGACGAACAGCGCGGCGATCACCGGCAGCGCCAATTGAATGCCGGCGGCGATCAGCCCGGCTGTGGTGCGCATCAGCGCCTCCATGGACTCCATCGGCAGCGGTCCGTTGAGGGGAATCACGTCAAAGGTCCTTTGCAGGGCCATTAACACAATGTGGTGCCCGTCCACGATGAAAAACACCATCATCGCCACCATGATGAACAACTGGTTGTAAGCAGACCCGGAATCGCCCATGGAGGGATTGAAAACACGGCTTGAACTGAACCCGCTTTCCAGGCCCATGGCTTCGCCGGCGATTTGCACCACGGCAAAGGTTAGCTCGGCGGCAAACCCGGCCAGCGTTCCGATCAGGATTTCTTTGACGATGGCGAGGGTGAAGGCAAACAACCCCAGCGATTCGGCGGAGGCAGGCAGCGGCTGCCAGGGCAGCATCACCAGCGCCAGCACAAACCCAAAGGCGATGCGCACCTGGGTGGGGATGCTGTTTCCACCCAACACCGGGACGTGAATCAGAGTCGCCAGGATGCGGGTGATCGCCAGAAAGAAGAGTTGTGCCTGTGCAATAGAAATTAACATAAATCTCGCTGCCTCTTCGGATAGAATACCGGGAACTTGAGGGCCAGTCCGTAAAACATGAGTGAAGCACTGCTAAAGAACGCATAAAAAAAACGGCGCATTTTCAGCGCCGCTCTTCTTTCCGTCTTGCGGGTGGATCAGTTCAGCCGGAAGCGGCTGACAATGCCTTGCAAATCCCGGGCCAGGTCGGCCAGTGATTGCGAGGATGCGTTCACTTCTTCCACCTGCGCGGTCATTTCTTCCGTCGAGGCGGAGATCTCCTCCACCGCAGCGCTGTTTTCTTCGCTCACGCTGGCGATGTTCTCCATGGAAGTGGTGATTTCACCCGAACCGGCTGCCATGGTGTCGGCGGCGGCGGAGGTCTGTTGGACCACCGCGGCGACCTGGTTGGTGGCATCGACCAGGCGGGTGTAGAGGCTCTGCATGTGCTCGGCGGCAGTGGACACTTCGGTGGCCTGACGCTGCACGGTCGAGGCGGAATGCAGGATGTCTTCCAGCGCCTCTCCTGCCACGCTGCCGCGGGATACGCCGTTTTCCACTTCGGCGGCGCTTTCCTGCATGGCGTTGACGGCTTCCGAGACGGTCTGTTGGATGCCTTTGATCAGGCCGGCAATTTCGCGAGTGGCCTGGCTGGAACGCTCAGCCAGTTTACGCACTTCATCCGCAACCACGGCAAAGCCTTTGCCGTGCTCCCCGGCACGGGCTGCTTCAATGGCGGCATTGAGCGCCAGCAGGTTGGTTTGCGAAGCGATATCCTCAATCGTCTCAACGATCATGCCGATCTGGCTGGAGCGGTTGCCCATCTCCTGCACTCTGGCAGCCGAGAGGTTGACCTTTTCGCGGATGGTGGCGAGGCCGCGCAGGGTCTCTTCCACGGTCATTTTGCCTTCTTCGGCGGCTTTGGAGGCGTTTTGTGAGCCCTGGGTGACGGCGCTGGCGTTGCCCGCGACCTGTTCGATGGCGGTGGCGAGGTTGTCGGTCACTTTGACGACCGAGTCGACCGAGGTGGTCTGCTCGCGCACGCCGCCAGCCACCTGGTTGATGGCGCGGGTCATCTGCTCCACCGAACCGGCGGTGCGGCTGGAGGCTTCGGACTGCTGCGTGATGCCTTTGGCGACCTGTTGAATGGTTGCGGCAATTTGCGAGGTGGCCATGCCGGCCTGGTTGGAAGCCAGCGCCAGCTGATCGGCAGCGCCGCGCAGGGTGAGGGCGTTGTTCTGCACCTCGCTCAAGGCTTCCGACAACGAGGCAGCCATCTTCTTGAAGGCATGGCCCAGCACATCCTCATTAGAGGCAACATCCACCTGGACGCGGAAGTCGCGGTCGGAAAGCTGTTCGGCATACCCGGCCATCTTTTTCATGTAAGCGAGCGTGCTGCGGAAGGAATCGGCCAATTGACCGTTCTCATCCTTGCCGGTGTGGGTCACGCTGCGGTCAATCTTGCCCATTGCCAGATCTTCAGCCACGGCGGCCATTTCCACCACCGGTTTGGAAAGGGTGCGCGAGAACCAGAGCGCCACCAGCACCACCAGGACGATGATCACAGCGCCGCTGGCCAGGGCTACATTGCGCAGCGCATTGATCTCCTGAAAAGCTTCGGCGATATCCTGCTTGGCGATGAGGGCCATGTCAAGTTTCTCGACATAATGGTAGGCGCCGATCACCGGCTCGCCGCGGAAGTCGCGATATTCCAATGTGCCATCTTTGCCGCTCAGGGCCAGGTTAACGGCCTCAGTGTCCGATTTCACCTCGAGCTCGGAGCGTTCCTTGATCACGCCGCTGGCCAGCAGGTCTTTTTCGAAGCGCGTCTTGGTTACCAGCAGTTTGTCGCGGTTGACCAGGAATACATCGCCGGTTTCACCGATGCGTGAAAGTTCCAATTGTGTGGCAATTTCTTCCAGCGCTACGGTAGCCAGAACGATGCCTTTCACTGTGTCGCCATCTTTAAGCGGCGTAACCACCACCAGGATGAGATGGCCGGTAGCCTTTGACAACACCGGTTGGGAAATCAAGGTCTCCCCTTTCATCGCCGGCGCGAAATATTGGCGATCAGAAACGTTGATAACCTTTTTGAGAATTTCATCGTTACTGGAATTGACATTGCTGTCGTCAATCACGATCAACGAGTTGCCATCCGGTTTGATGATCGCCATGGTCTCGTAGATGGCGAAGTTTTTGTAAAAGGATTTCAACGCGTCCGAGGCCTTGATCGAGTCCATGGAACGAATCCGCTCGGTGGCAGCCAGGGTGTTGATATCCTTGATGCGATCATCAAGCCAATCGTTGAATACATCCAGGTTGAGCATGCTGGTGCGTTCCAGCTCTTCCTTAACAATGGATTCAATATTCGCCTGGCTCTGGCTGAACAGTAGGACGCCAATGATGGCGGTAGGCACGATTGCCAGAATCAGGAAAAAGAACATCAGTTTCCCCCCCAGGGATTGTACGAAACTGATCTTTTTCCGGTTGGCAGTCAAAGAATAAGTCGATGTGGTCATGTTCTACTCCCTAATATCAATAAATGTCAACTTGCACATTACCGGTTAATTAGACCTGTATTATGAAATTTGGACACCTCCTTACTCATCAGAACGCATCCCTGTGGGAAGCGACGTCGCTCAATCAGCCTGGGTTGGCTGGATTTTAAAAGATACGGAATTGGCAGGCCGGGTGTTGGTAAGCGCGCGTTCCACGCGTTCGGCCAGCAGGGCGGAATCGATCGGTTTGACGATGAAATCCACCGCGCCGAAGCCGGCGGCTTTGCGCACCACTTCGGAAAAACCCATGGCAGAGATGACAATGACAGGCACATCAGCGGTGCGGGCGTCATGCACCAGACGCAGACCGTTGTTGCCCGGAGAATACAGATCGATCAGCGCCAGATGAGGGCGCTCTTCGCGGATGATGCGCTGCGTTTCCTCGGCATCACGGCAGAGTTTCACAGCATAACCCAGGCGCTGTAGGACAACATGGATGAGACTCGCCGTCAGGCGATCCGGTTCGTAAACTGCGATGGTTACAGCGTGGTTCATGGGGATCACTGCTCCATGTGATTGATGACGCGTTTGCGAATCATTTCCACGTTTCCATCCTGGATCCGTAAAATGGAATAGGTCGTTTCATCCAGGACATTGTCAAACAGCCCCGAATTGGCCTGGTATTTCTCGATGACGATGGCGTTGGCCATGTTGACAATCGCCGGCAGCAGCGGATCGATGCGCGCCGCGGAGGGTTTGTGATGACAGCGGATGGCTTCAACCAGCACGGCAGGAAATTGCCAGCGTTCGCCGATCAGGCCGCCCACCTGGGCATGCCCAATACCGATCAGTTTTTCTTCGACTTCCGACAGCGGAATCTGATAGCGTTGAATGTATTCTTGGATCTTGCCGTAATCGGTGAGGATGTATTGATCCAGCAGCAGCTTTCCGAGGTCGTGCAGCAGGCCGGCAACATAGGCCTGCTCGGGGTCGGGATAATTGATCGCACGCGCCAGGGCTTCGCAGCCCATGGCGGTCATCAGCGAGTGATTCCACAGGTCGCCGGCGCCCAGGCGGTAACCTTTGAGCGAACGGTTCATCGAACTGATCGATGATGAGGCCAGCAGCAAGGATTTGAGCCGTTTGAGGCCAATGCGCATGACCGCGTCTTTGAGGTTGGTGCAGGTGCGCGAATAACCCAGGGATGCCGAGTTGGCCATCTGCAGAATCAGGGCAGCCAGCGCCTGGTCCAGCCCGATGTATTCCGCCAGGCGGCTGGCGCTCACATCCCCGTTGTCCAGTTCTTTCAGGATGCGTGTGACACTGGTCGGCATAGGCCGCAGGCGCTCCACCGAAACCAGAATTTCCTGAACCACAGTCGTTAGCATTGCACTTTTCCTTGTCGCTGCCGCATCGCGTGTGCGGCATGCGCCTGTCAGAATGGACTTATCTCACCAACCCGGGCAGTTCGTTGAACAGGTTGGCGGTAAAAACCAGCATTTGCTGCAGCATCCATGACCCCAGGAGCAGCAGGATCATGACGATGGCCACGATCTTGGGGACGAAGGTCATGGTGGCTTCGTTGATCGAGGTGGCTGCCTGCACCAGGCTGATCAGGCTGCCGATCACCAGGCTGACTAAAAGAGCGGGCCCTGCGAGCAGCAGGGTGATTTTGACCGCTTCTTGCGCGAGCGCCAAAACATACGATTCCGTCATGCGATCAACCTCCCAGGAAACTCAAGGCCAGACTGCGGGTGATGAGGAACCAGCCGTCCACCATGACGAACAAAAGCAGTTTGAAGGGCAGGGACACCAGCGAAGGGGGCAGCATCATCATGCCCATGGCCAGCAGCACGCTGGAGACCACCAGGTCGATGACCAGGAAGGGGATGTAGATGACAAAGCCCATGGTGAAAGCCGTACGCAGTTCGCTGATCACAAACGCCGGGAAGAGTGCCAGGGTGGGGATGTCATCCAATGTCTCGGGTTTGGGCTCGCCACTCATCTCCAGGAAGAGCTGGATGTCTTTCTCGCGAGTCTGTTTGAACATGAACTCGCGTACCGGTTCCACTGCGCGTTTGAAGGCTGTGTCCTGATCGATTTCCTCATTGAGATAAGGTTGGATGGCGGTTTGGTCAATCTTCTGATACACCGGCGCCATGATGAAGAAGGTCAGCAGGATGGACAGGCCGATGATGACCTGGTTGGGCGGGATGCTGGGGGTGCCGATGGCGCTGCGCAGCATGGAGAGCACGATGACGATGCGAGTGAAGGAGGTTGCCAGGATGAGCACTGCCGGGGCCAGGCTGAGCACGGTCAACAGCACCAGCAATTGCACGCCGGAGGTGACTTGCTGGGGATTGTTCTCCGCGCCGACGCTCAGGGTGACGCCGGGAGCCTGCAGCGCAGGGTCGGCGGTGCAGCCGGCAAGCAGCATGGCGGGCACAACCAGGAGCAGCAGGGCGCGGGGCGATTTGAAGAATTGGGTCATCGCAGCCATCATGTGATCTCAGTTCCTTGGGGCAGGCTGGTCAGCGCGCAGTGCAAAGGACTGCAGCACGCTGGAAAATTCGAGTGCTTCCACAGGTTGCGGGGCGGCAGGCGATGCGCTCTGCGCATCCACACTGCTGATCAGGGCAATCCCCTGGTCGGTGGCGCCAATCAACAGCTCACGGTCGCCGATGCGCACCAGGTGCAGGGCCTGTTTGGGGCTCAACCGCACCGATTCGACCACGTTCAGCCGGCGTCCGTTCGCGCTGCCCAGGCTGTGGAGCTTCCAGCGGCGCAGCAGCAGCGCCCCGCCGATGAAGATGCCCAGCACGGCGACCAGTTTGATGAATCTGCCGGCGTAAAAGAAGGGATCCGAGAGGCCCGCGTCCGGTGAAGCGGCGGTTGTGCCGTTGGGGGAGGCGCTTTCGCCGCCGGTCATCAGCAGAAAGGCGCCGGTGGCCAGCAGGCTGAACGCGAGCAGCCCCGCATAGATCTTTTGATTGCGGGTGCTCTTGCGCCACCAGGCCAGCAGGCGTTCGGCGGTGTTTTGCATCAGATCAAACCTTTCTCACGGTTGGGGCTGAGCAGTTCGGTGATGCGCACGCCAAATTTGTCGTCGACGACAATGACTTCGCCGCGGGCGAAGAGGTGGTCATTGATGTACACGTCCACGGGGTCGCCAGCCAGCCGGTCGAGTTCCACCACGGAACCTTGCTGCAGTTCCAGAACCTGCGCCAGCTGCATGCGGGTGCGGCCCAGTTCGACCGTGATGCGCAGATTCACATCCATCAACAAATCCAGATTATTGCCGTTTGCGTCCGCTTTACTCATTGTGCTATTCCTCCAGAAGGTTGTCCGTCGTATCGCGGACCACACCGGTGATCTGTACACCGAGGTGTTTGCCAGCCCGACCGACTTTGCCGGTGAATTGATTCTTTTTGGATACCATCACCATCAGGTTGTCGTTGATGGCGGTGTTCAACTGGATCACATCGCCCAGGTTGAGGTTGATCAGGTCGCCGAGGGAGAGGTCGGCGGTGCCCAGGATGACATTGATAGGCAGCATTACCTTGCTCACATTGTTCATCGCCATCTGGCGCGCCATGGGGTCCGGCTGCTGCGATTTGCGTCCCGCGATCCAGATGTGCGGATTGAGCACATTGGCGATGGGCTTGAGGGTGGTGAAGGGGATGAACAGGCTCATCGTGCCGGTGATGCCCTGAATCTGCAGATCA
>JACRAG010000319.1 GCA_016213455.1 Anaerolineae bacterium
CCCCACAGCATCAGGGTGGGCACACTCACGCGGCGCACGCCGGGGCGGGTGCGCGCGCCGGCGCGGAAAGCGGCGCGGTACCAGTTGATCATGGCGGTCAGCGCGCCGGGTTGGGCCCAGGCGTCGCGGTAGGCCTGCAGATCCTGTGCGGTGAAGGTGGGCGTTTGACCGGGAGCATGTTTGCCGCTGCTCAGCAACATGCGCTTCAAGCCGGCGTAGTCATTGGCGCGCAGCAGCATTTCGGGCAAGGCAGGAATCTGGAAAAAGAAGATATACCAGCTCTTGAGCAGTTGGGTGAAGCTGCTGCGCAGGGTGCTCACCATCACATCCGGGTGCGGCACGTTGAGAATAGCCAGCTTTTGTACGCGCTGCGGGCAGTGAATGGCGGTGTGCCAGGCGACCGCCGCACCCCAATCATGTCCAGCCAGGCAAAAGCGCTCGATACCCAGCGCATCCGCCAGCGCGAGCACATCGGCGCTGAGTGTGTTGATGGCGTAAGCGGCGGCGCCGGTGGGTTTGTCGCTCAGGTTGTAGCCGCGCTGGTCAGGGATGATCACGCGGAAGCCAGCCTGGGCCAGCCGGTCTCCGACCTGAGCCCACCCCCGCCAGAACTCCGGAAATCCATGCAGCAGAATGGCGGGCGGGCCGTCTTGCGGGCCGTTGAGGCGCACGTGCAGGCGAATGCCGCTGCCGGTTCGCACATCCAATTCGGCGGGTGAGGGGGCGGATGGGGTGTCAGTCATGCATCCATTATAGATGTGCCTTGGGCCAAAACAAGGATGTGCACACCTCTGGCTTGATTAACTGGCAGCGGGGTGATGGGAGAAGACGTTCAGCAGCGTGCTGATGACAAATAACCCGCCGGCTACATACCAGAAGGGACGCGCGATGAGGGTCATGGGGAACCAGTAGAACATGCAGGTGGCCAGGTAAAGCAGCAGATAGGGGCCAAAAATGGGCCAGCGGATGGGACTGCGCCATTCGATGCGGCGCACATACTCGACTGTGTAGCCGAAGGCGGCCCAGATCAGAAAGAGGAACCCGGCCAGCCAAAAGCTCCAATTTTTTCCGCCCAGCAGCAGCGCCAGGCTGACTGCTGCCGCGGGGACACTCAGGGCATACACGATCCAGCCCCAGCGCAAGGCGCGCGCAAAAGCCCATCTGCGCATGCTGAAGTGCACGATCAGCACCAGTTGAAAAAGATACCCGCTCGTCACATACAACCAATCCAAACCATCCAATGAAGGCATGGCATTCCTCCCGTGTTTGGGCTGCAGATTTCGTGTCCATCCCAGAATGGCATCCCCGGTCTCGCCCCCAGGGGCGGGCAGAAAGAGCAAACCTTGTTTGGAGGGATGGGCAAGGTTCTTAATCGGACGGTTGACGATAAGGGGTAAGGGGGGTAGAAATCAACGCACTTTAATTATAGGTCCATGCACGTCAAAATCCAAGGCGGATGCAGCAGCGAACCAGGTGGGACTATAATGGAGCCACCTTTTTTATCAGGAGCAGGTATGGCTATCCCGGTATATGTGACCCACCATCTGGTTAAGAGCGAAGACCTGAACCACCACGGCACACTTTTTGCCGGCCGGACCGCGGAGTGGTTTGTCGAGTCGGGATTCATCGCAGCAGCCGCACTGACCCGCCCGGAGAATATTGTGTGCCTCAAAATTCACGGTATGTCTTTTACCCGACCGGTACGCCGCGGAGAGGTGGTGCGCTTTGAGAGCCGGATTGTGTTGACCGGTAAATCGCGCATTGTAGCTGAGATCTGCATGAAAGGCCGCGAGCCTTCCGACCTGGTCCTGGAAGGTTTTATCACCTTTGTAAATGTGGATCAGGACGGCAAACCCCTACCGCATGGGGTGACGGTGGTCGCGGAAACAGCCGAGGAGCTCGAAATTCAAGAACGCGCCCGCACGCTGGTTTAACCGGGTGTGGTGTGTTGTGGTCAGCGCATGACTTTGAAGGCCAGCCGGCGGCCCATCTTTTGCTCGTAGGCCAGGTTGAACCACAGCCTGAGCACCAGGTCAACCAGCTCGATCTTGTTATTGCCGCCCACCCATACCGGGTTGAGCCCCACGTCGCGGATCAACCCATCCAGTGTCTCGCGCGCGCCTGGCTCGCAACAGTAGATCAGGTCGATCTGAGTATCGTTGAGCGCCGGCTCGGCGAAATTTTCCCACCCCAGGTTGTTGAAGGCGCGGGCGTAAACCGCCTGCGGCGCATATTCCTCAAAGATTGCCAGGCTGTTGGGAATCGGCGAACCGATGCGGTTGGCTGCGTCGATGACGATTTTACCGTTCAAGGCGCTGCCGTACTGGTGCACCACCTGCTCCATGGCGTCGCCTGGGATGGCAAACAACACCACCTCGCCAAAGGCGATGGCTTCGGCGGTGCTGCCGACGGAAGCCCGGACACCCAGTTCGTGCGCCAGGGTGAGGGTTTCGGGGTTGTCGACGTTGCGCACCCCCAGTTTGATGTCGTGTCCGGCGGCAGCCCATTTGCGGGCCAGCGTGCTGCCGATGATTTTGGCTCCCAAAACAGCGATTTTCATCCGGTTTATCCTTGCCTGTTGGATTGGTTTATGCTTGATGAGGTTGGTGGTCGGGACGGTCGCCAGAGGATGTAAATGAGCGGAATGACGATAAAAAGCGCCCAGCTGGCGGGGGTAAAAACTAAGGCCAGCAGCGCGGAAAGGGTGTATAACACCGGGCCAAGCACGCCGCGCCGCACGGCTTCCACCCGCCCAGGGCCGGGTTGACTCTATGATTCACTCATGCCGTACATCTCCCCTGTGCTTCCTATAAGACCAGTCTATCAAAAACGAATCAGATCAACAATACTTTGTAGATCGAGCGCAGGATGTTCTCAAAGTCAGCGCGCCCACCGGGCGAGCGTGGCGATCTCCCCCACTGTGCAGCCGTCCGGCTACGGTAGGGTGCGTTGCTTCAACGCACCATTTCTTCACAGAAACAGCAAGATGGTGCGTTGGCTACGCAGAAAAGTCCCGTAGGTCGGTGTCGCGGCGGACCAGGTGCACGCATTTCGGCTTTCACTCCCGCCGTGACGCCGACATCTTTTACGGGTGGAATGTCGGGTTTCGGGCGGAACCAGGGTTCGCCATGCCGCGGTTCAGCCCGCCCGAAACCGCGACCTACGGGAGAAGTGAGACATCCGCTCCACATGTCATCGCGAGCGAAGTCCGGCAGGGCGAGCGTGGCGATCTCCAGGCTGGCAACCCTCCAAGCCGGAGATTGCTTCGACGCCTCCTGCGGAGGCTACTCGCAATCACAATTGACCTGCCGTGTCCCCGCTTTTAACATAGGAAAGACATCCATGACTCAAATTGAGAACATAAATGCAAGCTGTGTTCACCTTGACATCCAGGTTAGATTGTCTTGACAAATGACCGGCGGTCACTTATAATGGAATAAATGACTGGTGGTCATTTATGGAGGAGATCGCTTTGAGACATATTCGCGCGATGGATGACCTGGAAAAAGCGGAACGCCGGCAGCAGATTCTGTCGTGCGCGGCGGATTGGTTTGACTCGCATTCGTTCGAGCAGATCTCCATGCAGCAGGTGGCGCAGCACTGCGGCATGGCTAAGGGCACGCTCTATCTGTATTTCTCCACTCGGGAAGAAGTGTTCCTAGCGTTGCTGGAGGAGGAGTTCGTCCTCTGGTTCAACGCGTTGAGCGCACGCCTGAGCGAAATTGACATGGCGGATAAGTCCGAGCGCATGCTGGCATTCAGCCACGCGCTGACTTCCAGTCTGGCGCAGCGTCCGCGCCTGCTGCGGCTGATCCCGCTGCTGCACTCGGTGCTTGAACAGAACATCCCCCGGGCTGCCGCGGTGCGTTTCAAGCGCCTGCTGATGAGCAATTTGCAGTCCATCGGCGTGGAGGTGGAAAACCGGCTGGGTTTTCTTCGACCGGGTCAGGGCGCGCA
>JACRAG010000325.1 GCA_016213455.1 Anaerolineae bacterium
GGCGTGATCGTTCTGCTTGGCGCCGGTGGGCAGGCATATGCACGTTCGCATGTAGAAGACAGCATCGCCACGCTCAACCGGATGAACCTCGACGCGGATGATTTGATCTACTTCTCCGAGTTGGTCGAAGCTGAAGGGATGCAATACACACTTGACGCTTACCAGGCTGGACTGGGACCGTTGAGCGCCGGCGAGCGCGCAGCCCAGGCAGAAGAAATCGAAACCGCGCTGGTTTTTGACGACCAGCGCGGCACACCTCACATCAGCCGGTATGACATTCGCGAATTTGTGTATTAACCAATCGTCAGAAGGATAATTCCGCCCACCGTCATCAGCATACCCAGCACGGTTTTCAAAGTCAGCGGCTCACCGCTGAAGAGAATGCCCATCAATGCCCCAAACAAGGGTGAAGTGAAGGCAATCGGCATCACCTTGGTGAGCGGCGCGCCTTTGATCGCCGTGTAAAAGCATAGCATCCCCGCCGCGCCAGCCACCACCCCGCCGCCAATGATCATGTACAGCAGAGCCTTGGGACCGGCTTGGGGTATGGTCCGCCACTGTGGAAAACTTGCCGTGCCCAGGATGAGCAGTGCAACCGCCGTGCGGATGGTGATGCCCATGGTGGGTGAAAGGTTGCCCAGGTGCAGGCCTTTCTTCTCGAAATAACCGCCCACACCCCAACAGATAGCCGTGAGCAGTGCAAAAAGTTGTGGTTTCATGGCATTCTCCTCAAATCTTCTTTTTCAATCAAGCCAGCGAAAGTAGCGCTTAAAATGGGGGTTCCAGCCTTCGGGAAGATATTCTCCGGTGGCGTTGTTCTGGTGATATTTTCCGGTAAATTCTTTGCGCGCAATGTGGTTTAACGCATCCACCAGAGCGTCCACATCTTCGGTCGTATTGTAAAGGCCGAAGGAAGCCCGCACCAGACCGGGCATGTTGGCCCGGTTACCGGAGAGGATGTCGCTGCGCACCCGCAGCGACTCTGCCTCGGTCACCCCCAATAGGCGCAGCAGATAAGGGTGCGCACAAAAGCAGCCGTTGCGCACGCCGATGCCGAACTCGTACCCCAGGATGGCGCCGACCAGGAAATGGTCAATCCCCTCCAACTGCATGGGAATCACCCCCACCCGATTCATGCACCAGGCCGGATCAGAAGAGCCAAACAGGTGCAAACCAGGCACCTGCGGCAGCTTGCGCAAAGCATATTCGGTCAATTCTGCCTCATGCGCAGCCACCGCGTCCATGCCAATCACTTCTAATTGTGAAATCGCTGCCGCCAGAGCCACCGCGCCAGCTGTGTTGGGACTGCCAGCCTCATCCCGTTCAGGCGCGCCTGTCCAGGCCACCTCGTTTTCGGTTACAAACTCCACCTGCCCACCCCCGCGGTGGTCCGGCATGCCGCGCTCAAAAATGTCTCGCAGACCCACCAACGCACCGGTCCCATAAGGGGCATACATTTTGTGCGCGGAGATGACCACGTAGTCCAGATGAGCGGGGTCCGCCGGGTCGCCCATGTTCACCCGCCGGTGGGGAGCCAGCTGGGCGCAGTCCACCATGATCTGTGCACCGGCGGCGTGTGCTTTTTCCGCCAGCCGGTGGATCGGGTTGATGTAGCCGGTCACATTGCTGGCTCCGCTGATGGCAACCAAAGCCAGGCGCCCGCGATACTGCTCCAAAAGCGCATCAAAGTGCGCCTCATCCAGCCTGCCATCAGGCAGCACGTTGCAATGCAGCACCTGCGCCACACCCCGCCAGGGCAGATCGTTGGAGTGGTGCTCCATCATACTCACCAACACCACATTCTTTTGCTCGGTGAAGGGGAAGCGCAGCGCCAGTCGGTTGACCATCTCGGTGGTGTTCTTGCCAAAAATGCAGGTATGCACCCCCACACTACCGCCTAAAAAGCGAATAACCTTCAGCCGTGCTTCTTCATATAAATGGGTCGCGAGCTGGCTTTTAAAGCCGGTGCCGCGATGCACGCTGGAATAATAGGTCATGAAGCGCGCAACCGCCGACTCCACTGCCTTAAGAGGCGGCGTGGAAGCGGCGTTATCCAGGTTGACGTAACAACGCTGGCTGCCGTTGAGCAGCGGGACGATGACATCCAGACCATTGTAGAGATCACGGTATGAAAATGGTACGGCAGGCATGATACTCCCTTGCAATTGCGTTAAAAGTGGGAAAAACACTTGAAAAGGTGGGGCGAATCATATATACTGTGGGTACAAGTGGTATGAAGTGGGAGATTGTGGGTTGAGCGCCGGGTTTTCCCGGCGTTCAGCATATCAGCAGAGGTTAGAACACATGTTCCTTGGTCGCTTTGAACATAATCTGGATGATAAAGGTCGCCTCACGATCCCGGTTCGCTATCGCGAACTGCTGGCCGATGGCGCTTACGTCACCCAGGGGTTCGACCGCAACCTGATGGTGTTGACACCCAAAGCCTTCGAGCATGTTTTCGAATACATCAACCAGATGTCCATGACTGACCCGGATGCCCGCCACCTCAAACGCCTGATCTTCTCTAATGCCGAATTTGTCGATGTGGACAAAGTCGGCCGGATATTGATCCCTCAATACCAGAGAGAATTCTCGCGTCTGGAGAACCGTGCAATCCTGGTCGGCTCCGGTGATTTCTTCGAAATCTGGTCGCCCGAAGAATGGCAGCGTCAAAACGAAGCTCTGCAAAATGCTCAGGCCAACGAACACCGTTTCGCGGCCTTCAATCTCCCGACCCGGTGATGGACATGTTACCGTCCACCGGCGCTTCACAACCGCCGCACCGATCAGTACTTTACCAGCAAATTATACACGCTTTAGACCCGCGCAGTCCGGGTCTTTATGTAGACGCCACCCTTGGCGCCGGTGGGCATGCCTCAGGCATCCTGGAAGCCAGCGCGCCGTCTGGCCGCCTGCTGGGATTGGACCTGGACCCGCAGGCGCTGGCGATCGCCAGAGAACGCCTGGCCGTTTATGGCGAGCGGGCTGTCATCGTACAGGATTCCTACACCACCCTGCTGGACCAATTGGCGCTCCTGGGGTGGGAACAGGTGGACGGCATCGTCTTCGACCTGGGCGTTTCCTCGATGCAGTTCGACACCCCCGGGCGGGGCTTTTCCTTCCAGGCTGATGGCCCTCTGGATATGCGCTTTGGCCCCCAGCAGGGCGTCTCGGCGGCGGACCTGGTCAACAACCTGCCGGAAACAGACCTGGCGGATTTGATCTGGCGCTACGGCGAGGAACGCCAGGCACGGCGAATTGCCCGGGCGATTGTGCAGGCTCGACCGCTGCACACCACCCACGAGCTGGCGGATGTGATTGCCGGATCATTCGGCGGTCGCCGTGGGCGCATCCACCCGGCCACCCTGACCTTCCAGGCGCTGCGCATCGCCGTCAACCAGGAACTGCAAGCCATCGAAAGCGTACTGCCTCAGGCCGTGCAGGCCCTGAAACCGGGGGGACGTCTGGCAGTGATCAGCTTCCACTCATTGGAGGACCGGCTGGTCAAACAGTTCATGCGCCGCGAAAGCCGTGATTGCATCTGCCCGCCGGAGCAACCGGTTTGCACCTGCGGTCATCATGCCATCATTCGGGAAATCAACCGCCACCCCATCGAGGCGGACGAGGCAGAGACAACCGAAAACCCGCGCGCCAGGAGCGCGAAACTGCGCGTGGCCGAGAAGTTGCATCTGGCATGACTTTTGCACTGTAAGTTAGAAATTATTACCGTGGAGGAGTAACGTTGAAGATCAGAAATCGCCTCAATCAGGCCTACCAGCAGGCCCCCTGGCGCAAAGCCACCCAAAAGGGCGTCTTTTTCTTGATCGTTGCCATCCTCACTGCTTCCGTGCTATGGGTCATGCTCACGGTCAGTGTCCAGGCTGCTTCAGCAGGGTTGGATGTACGCGCCATGGACAAAACCGTGGAAGAAACCCAACGGGAAATCGCCAGCTTGCGCACCGACATCGCCGTCTCCACCTCCTCCTCCCGCATGGAGACCCGCGCCAAAGAGCTCGGTTTTCGTCCAGCCGGCCCGGATGAAGTGGTGTACATGGTCATCCCGGGTTACAGCGGTAGAGAACCACGCATCTCTGCGCCACCGCCCACGGTAAACAACGAACCCGTATTGATTAAACCGGTTTACACGCTATCGCTCTCCGAGTTGCTTTTGAAGGGCTTGCAAAATGCCAACTCGTTCTCGGGAGGCCGCCTGCCATGAACAAACCATCCTACACCCGGTATTGGTTCGTAGGAGGCTTACTGTCCGCAGTGGGCCTGTTGATTTTCTTATGGATGGTGCGCATCCTGCTCAGCCCGGAAGCTGAAGATTTTCGCAAAATCGGCAAGGCGTATGAGTCGACCGAACGCATCATCTATCCCGAACGCGGTAACATCTATGACCGCTGGGGACGCCTGCTTGCCGGCAACATGGAAACCTATGAGTTGGGCGCAGACCTGCGTTACGTCTCCGACCCCCAGACCATCGCCGCCACCCTCGCCTCCATCCTGGGCGTAGATTACAACGACATTTTCGCGTTGGTATCGGAAGAGTGGACGTCCGACCTCCCCCGGTATGTGACCCTGGGTACTTTTATTGATCCTGAAAAGATCAAACAGATCGAGACCATCCAGGATCAGCTCGATGAGCAGCGCATGCAATCATCCCGCCGCCGCAAAAAAGACGACCAGATGCCCAACCTGGACGGCGTGCAGTGGACATCCATGATGAAACGCAGCTACCCCGAACACAGCCTGGCTGCTAACGTCCTCGGCTTCTTCGCCTACCGCGAACGTGAGAACGCGCGTGGTTACTTCGGCGTGGAGGAAAAGTACAACCAGCTCCTCACCGGCACGCCGATCAAATATGATGACGCCCTGGATCCCTACAAAATCAAGGAAATTCCCAATGTTCCGCCCGGCGCCAGCCTGGTGCTGACCATTGACCGCGACATCCAGGCCATGGCTGAGCAGACTCTGTCTCAGCACATTCAAAACACCGGTTCAAAATCCGGGACCATTGTGATTGCCGATCCGGAAACCGGTGAATTGCTGGCTGTGGCGGTCTCAGAACGTTTCGACCCCAACGAGTATTGGACTTACGGCGAAACCTTCCCTGGCATTACGGCTTACAATCGGGCCATCGGCACCACCTATGAGCCGGGCTCGGTCTTCAAGGTGCTCACCATGGCTGCAGCACTCAATGCGGGTGTAGTGGACCCCTCCACGCCCTTCCTGGATACGGGTGTCATCATGGTGGGCGGGGTTGCCATTCACAACTGGGACCGCGGCGCCTGGGGCCCCCAGGATATGACCGGTTGTATGCAGCACTCCTTGAACGTCTGTCTGGCCTGGATCGCCCAGGAACTGGGACCCAGCCGTTTTTACGAGTACATCAACAGTTTTGGCATCGGCCACCTGAGCGGGGTTGACCTGGCAGGCGAAGTCTCTCAGCCGGTGCTCGTTCCAGGCGACTCAGCCTGGTATGACGTCAACCTGGGTACCAACTCATTTGGTCAGGGTATTGCCGCCACCCCCATTCAAATGGTTGCGGCCATCTCTTCGGTCGCCAATGACGGGCGCATGATGACTCCGCACGTGTTGAAATCAGTTATCGACAACGGAGAGCAGTATAATAACCCCCCTCAGGTAGTCGGCACCCCCATTACGGCCGAGACAGCGCATACCCTGACGGAGATGCTCGCCACCTCCCTGGAAAAAGAAGCCTCCAATGCGCTGGTGGAAGGGTACCGCGTGGCTGGAAAGACCGGCACCGCTGAAATCCCTGGCCCCGAGGGCTACCTCGCATCCGCGACCAACGCCTCCTTTGTTGGCTGGGGTCCGGCGGACAACCCGCGTTTCATCGTCTATGTCTGGTTGGAACAACCGCAGTCCTCTTCCTGGGGTTCTGTGGTAGCCGCGCCGTTGTTCAGTGAAATTGTCAGCAAATTAACTGTATTGATGGACCTGCCTCCGGACTCGGTTCGGCAGGAGTTGGCCAATCAATGACAAAGGAGTAATTGTTGCTCACCCTGGCGGATATCCTCGAAGCCTTAACCGGCCAACGCAACGAATTGGCACGCCTCGTCATCACCGAGGCTGCCATCGATTCACGCCAGGTGATTCCCGGTGGCCTTTTCATCGCCCTGCCCGGTGAGCGGACCGATGGGCACAACTTCGTCGCAGACGCGTTCAAAAACGGCGCCGTGCTTGCCCTCGTGCAAAAAGACCTGCCCGAAGCGTTCCCGATCATCGATATCCGTTCTGGGTCATTGCCCCAAGAGATGACCATTCCTGTCGCGCTGCGCACCGGTCACCCGGTTTGCCTGCGGGTCAACAACACCCTGGAAGCGCTGCAGCAAATCGCCACATACTGGCGCAACAAACACAACCTGCGCGTCATTGGCGTCACCGGCAGTGTGGGAAAATCCACCACCAAGGAATTGATCGCCGATGTGCTCAGCCAGCGCTACCGCACGTTGAAAAACGTGGGCAACCTGAACAACGAAATCGGACTGCCCCTCACTCTGCTGCGTCTCGGTCCGGGCTACCAGCGGGCTGTGCTGGAGATGGGCTTCTACGTACCGGGTGAAATTGCCCAATTATGCGAAATCGCCAAACCCCAGGTGGGCGTGGTCACCCTGGTGGGTACGGTGCACGCAGAACGCGCCGGCTCGCAAGAAGCCATCGCCCGCGGCAAAGCTGAGCTGGTCCAGGCGCTCCCCGCCGCCCCGACGGGAACCGCCGTATTGAATTATGACGACCCCTGGGTTCGCAACATGGCCAGCCAGACCTCGGCGCGCGTGCTCTTCTACGGCATGGACCCCGCCGCGGACTTGTGGGCGGATGATGTGGAAAGCTTCGGGCTGGAGGGTATTCGCTTCCGTGTCCATTACGGTGACGAAAGCCTGCACATCCGCGTACCGCTCATCGGTCATCATTCCGTGCAAACCGCACTGCGCGCCACGGCAGTCGGCCTGACCGAAGGGCTCTCCTGGGGTGAGATCGTGCGCGGGCTGAGCATGGGGCAGACCCAGCTTCGCCTGGTGGCGGTACGCACCGAAAGCGGCGCGCTGGTGTTGGACGACTCGTACAATGCCTCGCCCGAATCGACCCTTTCATCGCTGAACTTGCTCACTGACATTCAGGGCCGCCATATCGCCGTCCTGGGTGACATGCTGGAGCTGGGACCTTACGAGAAGGAAGGCCACGAAAAAGTGGGCCGCCTGGCTGCCGAAGTGGCAGATGAATTGATCGCGGTCGGCAATTTGAGCAAGATCATCGTCACCGCAGCCATGCGCGCCGGTATGCCATCTGAGCGCATCCATTGGATTCCGGAGACGATGCAGGCTGTGGACATCCTCAAACCGATGCTGCACAAGGGCGATGTGGTCTTGATCAAAGGCTCGCACGGCATGCGCATGGACCGGCTGGTAAACGCGTTGGAGATTATCGAATGAGCGAATCCACGCTGGCCATCACCCTTTCCATGCTCAGCTTCATGCTGGCTGTCATTTGGGGCGGCCCGCTGGTGCGCGTGCTCAAACACTTCCGCATCGGTAAGGTTGTGCGCATGGAAGGCCCCGA
>JACRAG010000326.1 GCA_016213455.1 Anaerolineae bacterium
ATGTCATGGATGCCTGCCGGAAAATCGATGTGGAAAAACTCAAACGCGATCATCCCGCAGATCGTGATTATCCACTGGGTATCTGGACTGGTTCGATGATCGGCAAAATCCGCGACATGCTCACCTTTGAAGGTCTGGCGTATGCCATCTACGACTACCCCGAGATGGTGGAAGACATGGTGGAAACATCCTGCCAGCTCGTGGAAAATGCGCTCGACCAGCTTCTCCCCCACTTTCAGTTCGATTTTGCTTCCGGCTGGGAAGACATCGCCTACAAATCTGGACCTATCGTGTCCCCCCGCTGGTTCCGCCGGGTTATCACCCCACGCTACCGCAGGATCGCCGATAGACTCGAAGCACACGGTGTTAAAATCTGGTGGATAGATTGCGATGGCGACGTGCGTCCCATTTTGAAGCACATGATGGATGGTGGAGTCAATTGCCTTTTCCCCTATGAAGTTAATTCCTGTACTCATCCAGCCGATTTGTTGAACGAGTATGGAAAAGACCTGCGCATCATGGGTGGATTTGATAAGATTGAGATGGGAAAAGGACGCGATGCCATCCGGCGCTACATGGACACCCTGGTTCCGCTAGTCGAACGCGGAGGGTACATCCCATTCTGTGACCACCGCTGTCCGCCCAATGTTGATCCGGAGGATTACCTCTACTATCTCGACCTCAAAGAAGCATACTTCGGTTTAAAGGGATAAAGATTATGCACGATGTTGGCGCGTCGGTCATGGATGTATACAACCACAAAGATCCCGGCTGTGTGATCTGGCAACCCCGGCTTGAGTTCTGGTATGCAGTAAACAAGAAACGCGGCAGTCTGCCTGCCCATCTGCGTGATTTTTCCCTCGAGCAGCTGTACGATTATTGCCACGCCTCTATCCGATACTTCAGCAATCCACTGAAACTGCGTTACCGGAACGTGGAAATCCAGGAAAAAGTACTGGACGAAAAAAGGCTCCAGCGCACCTGGATCACCCCGGTGGGTGAATTAAGTGAAGTGCTTCATCATGATGAATGGGGCATATCCGCCTACAACAGCGAATACCTGCTCAAAGAACCCGAGGACTTTAAAATCTACGAATTCATCCTTCAGGATGAAGAATGGATCTGGGACGCGGAAGAACTGGCGTGCGACCAGACTCGTATTGGCAGTCGTGGCATTCTGCAGTTTTATGCTCGCCGCAGCCCGCTGCAAAGCCTTTTCATTGAACGCATGGGGTATGAGCGCACCGTTTACCTGCTGATGGATCATCCCGAAGTGATTCAACGCCACATCGAGGTCCAATCCGCTGCGGATGATGCCATGTACGATCTGATTTGCAAGGTAAAACCTCCCTTGTTCAACTTCGGGGAGAACATCGACGCACACATGGATCCGCCTGCTTACTGGCGAAAATATCTACTGCCTTATTACCAAAAACGCGCCGGGCAACTGCATGATGCCGGCATTCACACCAGCATCCACATTGACGGCGCCATGCGTCCCTTGCTCAAAGTCATTCCATCCTGTCCAACCACCGCCATCGAAGCCTGCACCCCCATTCCACAGGGTGACGTTTCGCTCGAAGAGATTAAACAAGCCCTGGACGGGAAGATCCTGGTCGACGGGATCCCGGCGATCTATTTCCTGTCGTTGTACCCGGTGGAGACGTTGATGGAATGCACCCGCCGTGTAATCGAACTTTTCCAACCCACCTTGATTCTTGGGATTTCTGATGAACCGCCACCCGATAGTGATATCGAGAGGGTCCGGTTCATCGGCGAATTTCTGCAAAGCCTAACCGTATCGTGAGGTAAAAATATGTGCCCCCAAACCCAACCAGACTGGCAAAACCAGCACGTCGTCTCGCGCAATCGCGAAGAAGCACGCGCGCATTTCATTCCTTTCTGTGATGAAGCCGCCGCTTTGAGTGAAGAGCGCGCGGCATCGCCTCGTTTCCACCTGCTGAATGGCGAGTGGAAATTCTACTATGCGCCCAATCCTTACAGCCTTCCCGAAAATTTTGCCGCAGATGACATTGACTCAGAGACCTGGGACTCACTGCCTGTGCCTTCCAACTGGCAGATGCACGGCTATGACATCCCGCATTACACCAATGTCAATTTCCCCATTCCCGCCGATCCCCCCTTCGTGCCGGACGAGAATCCGGTTGGGCTTTACCGGACCTCTTTCACCATCCCGGCAGGCGACCCGGTTTTCACGTCTGGCGAACAGCTCCATATCGTTTTTGAAGGCGTAGACTCTGCCTTTTATCTTTACCTCAACGGTCAACAGGTTGGCTACAGCCAGGGTCCGCATATCCCTGCCGAATTTAATCTGACGCCCTACCTTCACATCGGCCAAAACAACCTGGTGGTGCAAGTCTTCAAATGGTCAGACGGCACCTATATGGAAGACCAGGACATGTTCCGCCTGAGCGGCATCTTCCGTGATGTTTATCTGCTTAGGCGCCCATCCGTATTCATCCGCGACTACTTCGTCAAAACACTGCTGGATGCGGCCTATCAGGATGCGGATCTCGATTTGCGGGTTTCCATCCTGAACAAAGGCAAAACTGCTGCCAGTGGCTTCAAGCTCTCGGTGAAACTGCTCGACGGCGACGAAAAAAGCCTGTTTGACCAAAGTCAGACCCTTTCCCCGCTGGCTGCCGGTGAAGAAACCAATCTCACCTTCCAGCAGCACATCGACAACCCGGCTAAATGGACGGCAGAAGAACCCAATTTATACCAATTGGTGCTGACCTGGACCGACCCAAGCGGAAAAATCCTCGAAGTCATCCGCAATGCGGTTGGCTTCCGCTCGGTTGAAATTAAGGGCGTGCTGTTCCTCGTCAATGGCAAACCGATCAAAATCCAGGGCGTCAACCGCCATGATACGCACCCCGACCTGGGACATGCCGTATCATTGGAATCGATGGTCAAAGACATCACCTTGATGAAGCAGCACAACATCAACACCGTCCGGACCTCGCACTACCCCAACGACCCACGTTGGCTCGACTTGTGCGATGTTTACGGTTTGTACGTTATTGATGAAGCCGACCTGGAGACCCACGGTTTCTATCCAGCCGGGAATCCCAACCGTATCTCTGACGATCCCGAATGGGAAACGGCTTATGTGGACCGCGCAATCCGCATGGTGGAACGGGATAAGAACCATGCTTCCGTAATCATCTGGTCATTGGGCAACGAATCGTGCTACGGGCGCAACCATGATGCCATGGCAGCCTGGATTCGCAGCGCCGACAATACCCGCTTTATTCACTACGAAGGCGCCGGTCCTGCTCCCATGGTTGATCTCGTATCGGTCATGTACCCGACCGTAGAAAAACTGGAACAGGAAGGCCAACGCCAGGATGATCCACGCCCATTCTTCATGTGCGAGTACGCCCATGCCATGGGCAACGGTCCTGGCAACCTCAAGGAATATTGGGAGACCATCCGAGCCTATCCGCGTTTGATGGGCGGTTGTGTGTGGGAATGGGTGGATCATTCCGTACGCATGCAAACCGAAAATGGCGAGGAATGGTTCGCCTATGGCGGCGATTTTGGCGACCAACCAAATGATGGCGATTTCTGCGTGGATGGCTTGAATTTCCCTGACCGCATCCCCTATCCCGGCTTGATCGAGTACAAGAAAATCCTCGAGCCCGTCGTCGTGGAAGGCATTGATCTGACCAAAGGCGTTGTGCGCCTGACCAATCGCTACACCTTCAAGAACCTATCGGATCTCGAAGGGGCCTGGAAGATCGTCCAAAACGGTCGTGTTTTGCAGCAGGGTCGCCTGCCTGAGTTGAACATCCCTGCCGGATCATCAGCAGAATACACCCTCCCCTACCGCACACCCAAAGCGGTTGCCGGCACAGAGACCTGGCTGCAGTTCAGCTTCACCCTCGGCGGTGACACCCTCTGGGCGAATCGTGGTTATGAATTATCCAACGCACAGCTGGAGCTGCCACTGGAAAAAGCGCCTCGCCCCATGCTGCGCACGGCAGACCTGCCCGGAATGACGCTTTATGAAGGCAGGAAGATGCTGCATCTGCAAAGTGCCACCTTTGAATTGGATTTCGACACCTTCTATGGGCGCATCGCATCCTGGACCTACCAGGGCACTGAGTTGTTATCCCGCGGCCCCCAGCTTCATTTCTTCCGTGCCCCGACAGATAATGACATCCACATTGGTAAGGTATGGGTAGTAG
>JACRAG010000324.1 GCA_016213455.1 Anaerolineae bacterium
GAGACTTCTTCTGATGGCAAAGCAGCGTTGGAGCAGGCTCGGACCTTCAAGCCGGATTTGATCCTGCTGGATGTGATGCTTCCTGGCATGGACGGCTTTGAGTTGTGCCGGATTTTACGCCAGGAGATGAAAACGCCTGTGCTGATGCTGACCGCCCGCGACGATGAGATCGACCGGGTGGTTGGTCTGGAAGTCGGCGCTGACGATTACATGACCAAGCCTTTTTCGAGGCGCGAGTTGATGGCGCGTGTCAAGGCCATGCTGCGCCGGGTGCGCATGATCCGCGAGGAAGTGCAGCAGGAAGTGCAGCGCAGTACGGATGGCGCGCCGATACTGGTATTTGGCGGTTTGGAAATTGACGCGGTACGGCGGGAAACGCGGGTGAATGGGACTGTGGTGGCTTTGAAGCCCAAGGAGTTCGAGCTGCTGCATTATCTGGCCCGTCATCGCGGGCAGGTGCTTTCGCGCGAGACCATCCTGCAAGAGCTGTGGGGCTGGAATTATTTTGGCGACAGCCGCACGGTGGACGTGCACATCCGCTGGCTGCGCGAAAAGATTGAAACCAATCCTGGACATCCGCTGCGGATTGTAACCGTGCGTGGAGCCGGTTACCGTTTTGAGGGGTGAAAATGCGTCACAGTATTCTCTGGCGGATTTTGCTGCCATTCATTATGCTGCTGGTGGGCGTGATGGTGGTGCTTTCTCTTTACCTGTCCAACTTCCTGCGCACCACCTACCTGGAACGCACGGAAACCAGCCTGTTTTCGGAAGCGCGCCTGATTCGTATGACTCTGGCGCCGCTGTTGAGCAATCCGGATGATCCGCAGATCAATGCACTGGCGGCACAGACGGCTGGTTTGCTGCAGGTGCGGGTGACCTTCATTCTGGCAGATGGACGGGTGATTGGCGAATCCGAGCGTCCGCTGGCTGGACTGGAGAGTCATATCGACCGGCCTGAAGTGCAGCAGGCCCTGTTGAACAAGGAAGACAGCGAAATTCGCTTCAGCGATACCCTGGACGCTGACTTGTTGTATGCGGCGGTGCCGGTGCAGCAGGACGGCAAGGTGGTGGCGATTGTCCGTCTGGCTGAGCCGCTCACATCCATTCAGACCAGCCTGAACCACCTCTACACCACGGTGGTTGTCGCGGCGCTGGTGACGGCGCTGCTGGCAACCCTGATCGCTGCGTGGATAACCCGCGCCACGCTGCACCCCCTGGGGCAGCTTTCGCAGGCAGTCGCCAGCATGATGGCAGGACGCGCGCCCGAGTTGGGCGAACCGCGGCGCAAAGATGAGATGAGTGAGCTGCAGGTGGCGTTCCGGGCCATGTCCACGGAGTTGAACCGCCAGCTGGGCGATTTACGCGCTGAGCGGGCCAACCTGGAAGCGGTGTTGAGCAACATGACCGACGGGATTGTGATCGCTGACGCACAGGGCAATGTGCTGCGGTTGAATCCCGCTGCCGCGCGCATGTTCCACGTGGATGCGCAGGCCTCGCTTGGGCACTCGTTGGTGGAAATTGTTCGGCAGCACCAATTTGTGGAGTTGTGGAAGCGCTGCGCGCAGACCAACCAGCAGCAGCAGGAAACGTTGGAGGTGGCTACCGAGCGGCTGTATGTGCAGGCCATCGCCACGCCGTTGGGCGCGCCGATGGAAGGCGCGGTGCTGCTGGTTTTCCAGGATCTGACCCGTATCCGCAAACTGGAAACCATCCGGCGCGATTTTGTGAGTAACGTCTCGCACGAGCTGCGCACCCCGCTGGCTGCGCTGCGCGCCCTGGCAGAGACGCTCAACGAAGGCGCATTGGAAGATCCACCGGCTGCCCGGCGTTTCTTGACGCAGATGGAGACGGAGATTGATAACATCACCCAGATGGTGCATGAACTGCTTGAGCTTTCCCGCATCGAGTCGGGCCGGGTGCCGCTGGAGCAGCGCACCATCAGCCCGTGCGAGTTTCTGGAGCAGTCCATCCAGCGGATGCGCCTTCAGGCGGAGCGGGCTGGATTGACCCTGAGCCTGACCTGTGAAGAAGACCTGCCCAATGTCTTTGCCGACTCGGACCGCATTCAGCAGGTGCTGGTGAACCTGATCCATAACGCGGTGAAGTTTACCCGACCGGGAGGGCAGATCGATGTGCTTGCCAGCCGGCAGGGTAAGGAAGTGCTGGTTGCCGTGCGGGACACCGGCGTGGGCATTGCGCCGGAAGAGCTGCCGCGCATCTTCGAGCGTTTCTACAAAGCCGACCGTTCGCGTTCTGGCGGCGGCACCGGGCTGGGGCTGTCGATTGCCCGCCACCTGGTGCAGGCACACGGTGGGCGTATCTGGGCGGAAAGCGAACTGGATAAAGGTAGTACGTTCTATTTCACCCTGCCGGTGCGCGGATAGCCTGATTGTCTCTTGCAGAATAGACCGCCCCGCCTGAAAAGGCGCGGGCGGTTTTGTTTTACACAACCTTAGCCCCGCGTTTAACCTCCGTTAACATGCCCTTCGCGAGTCCTTAAACTTGGCTGGCTATACTGGCAGGGAAGTAAAAAATAACTGTTTTAGGAGAATGAAACTATGCGTCGACCTGTTATGATGATTTTTGCGCTGCTGGTTGTGATGAGCCTGGTGCTCAGCGCCTGCGCGCCCGCCGCCACCCCTGCCGCCGAGCCGACTCAGGCTGCTGTTGATCCCACCGCCACTGAAGCGATGGCTGAGCCTACCGCAACCGAAGCCATGCCCGAAGCGGCCCCCACCCTTGACCCCAGTGATCCCGCCAGCTATTCCGGCGACATCTACACCGCCGGTTCTTCGACGGTTGGCCCGCTGTCTGAAGCCGTGATCGAGCAGTTTATCGCCGACGGTTTCAC
>JACRAG010000322.1 GCA_016213455.1 Anaerolineae bacterium
ACTTCCATCAGGATCCGGTTGGCTTCGAAACAATAGGGGAGTTTGCCAATTAAAGAGGAACTGATTTCAGTAGCTTCCACTTTGGCGCCCGAAAGATAGTACATGCGCGCCAGGAGCGCTTTCATGTCCAGGCGAGTCTGGTCCTCGGCGAGGGCGGCGCGGATTTCCGCGATGGCTTGAGGATAGAGATCACCCCGGGCGTACATCCGCACCAGAGCGCCGCGAGTCAGTCGAATGCGCGGTGGTTCCATGCCGTCCCGCCGTCCGTACAGCCTGCGCAGCTCATCCTGTAACGCGCGGTTAAAGGGTTGCACCTCGTAGGCTCTTTCCATGTGCCAGATGGCTGCATCCAGGTTGCCTTCATCCTCCCTGATGATGCTCATACCGAGCTGGGAGACAAAGTCATCGGGGAAAACGGAGAGCACTCGCGTCAGAATATCTGCGGCTTCAGCATACCGCTGACTTTCAAGATAGCACTTGCCCAGCAGCCGATAGGTTTCAATATACTTCGGGAACTGCTTGATGATATTCTTGCAATGTGCGATGGCTTCTTCGATTTGACCACGATCGATCAGGTTTTCGATTTCGCGGTTGTATGCGCGTAGTGGAGTCCTTGCCATAGAATGAACGCCTCCCTTTCCAGGTTAAGTATGCAACAATCTCTGATATTGCGCAAGTATCATGGTCGGTCGACCTGTGAAAAGGCAAGATTGGTGCATCGCTGCTGCAAATATTCGCGCTGTTAAGGAAAACAAGGCTGTCCGATTAATATCGAGCAGCCCTGTATTTCCTCAGTTTGGAAGGTTAATCACCCAAGTAATCGCGCAACTTCCGTCGGATGGAGGGGTGGCGCAGCCGGCTAAGTGCTTGGGCTTCGATTTGGCGCACGCGTTCGCGCGTCACGCCCATTTTTCTACCCACTTCTTCCAGGGTGTAAGCCTGCCCGTCCAACAAGCCGTAACGAAGCTGCAGGATGCGAACTTCACGGGGAGGAAGCGAGTTAAGAACTTCCTCCAGGTGCTCACGGAGCAGGTTGTAGGTCGCGGTTTCATCTGGCGCAGGGGCTTCGTCGTCCTCAATAAAATCACCCAGGACGGAGTCTTCCTCATCGTCTGTCGGTGTTTCCAGCGAGAGCGGCCGGCGCGCAACTTGAATCATGTTTTCTACTTTGCGCGGCGGCACATCCAGCGCTTCAGCCAGCTCTTCCACGCTGGGTTCACGCCCGAGACGTTGGGTGAGTTGGTGCTGAACGCGAAGCAGCTTGTTGATCTGGTCACCCATGTGAACAGGAACGCGAATGGTGCGCCCCTGGTCCGCTATCGCGCGGGTAACCGCCTGGCGAATCCACCAGGTGGCATACGTTGAAAATTTATGTCCGCGGCGGTAATCAAATTTCTTGGTCGCGCGGATCAAGCCGATGTTACCTTCTTGAATCAAATCCAAAAAGGGAACGCCGCGTCCCATATATTTCTTGGCTACTGAAATTACCAGACGGGAGTTGGCCGTGATCAGATGTTCACGGGCAGCCCAGCCATCTTCAATGAGGCGGCGCAAATCATGCCGGCGGCGGGGAGCCACATTCCCGCGGGCCAGTTCTTCGCGTGCCATTCGCCCGCGCTCGATACGCTGTGCCAATTCCACTTCTTCTTCTGCGGTGAGCAGAGGAACCCGGCTTACTTCTTTAAGATATAAGCCAATCGTGTCGTCGGTGTCGATGTTTGCCAGGTCATCCAAAGAAATTTCTTTGGCATCTTCCTCGGTCTCCGCAACTTCCCGTGAATCAAGTTCGTCATCTACGGGTTCGTCAACGGTTTCATCCTCCAGGTAAGGAACGCCAGCGCTAATAAGCGCAGCAAAAGCTTCCTCCAATTGTTCAACATCCTGCTCCGCATCAGGGAAGAAATGCAGGATGTCATCAATGGTGACATAGCTTTTTTGCCGGCCCAGCTCTACGAGCCGGGCTATTGCAGAATACTCTTCGTCTTCGTCAACAACATTAATCAAAGTATCGTCCATAATCCGTCTTCACACCTCATGCCGAGATGAATTTTATAATATAGATGAAAGGTGGTTTGCTACTGGATAGGTATCTCATCCAGAATACACAGTTTCCACCTTAATTTCAATACTAGAATGAACTGTGTCACACCTGCACTAGGGTGTAGGTGTTGCAGCTGGCGGCTGCATAACCTCCGGTGTTGGGGTAGGCAGGAGTAGGTCCATTTGCGCCACGGCGGCTTCGACAGCGTATTTGCTGACAACCATGGAGGGACCTTCTAAAAATTTTACATAATAGCCGTTTCCCGTGGGAGTCAGTGCTCCGATCGACAGGATACGATCTTCGCCGTTCAGTTGTATCGTCAAGCGAAATGTAGGATTTGCCAGCCCCAGCGTTGACAGATCGTAATTTTCATCCAGCGTTGTCAAGATGCGTGTAGCAAACAGTTCGGAAAGCAATTGCTCCATTTGCCCGGCAGTCACCGGGACATTTCCTGGCTGGAGCACCCATGAGCCATCGCTTTGTTTCACCAGATCTGAAGTAAGACCTTCCAACCGCTCCAGGCGCACCGCGGTGACGGAAGCTGAGGTAACCTCGCCAAACAACGGCGGGGTGGAGGTCGCAGCGGGGGTAGTGGTTTGTTCCTTGCCAAGGGGCGAAGATGGCGATCTCGTCAAGAAGATCGCCATCAGAACAACCAGGATAAAAATTCCGAATGTAATCCAGGTTGATCTTCTGATCATATTAGCCCCTCCGCCGGCGCTGGAACCACACTGCAAAACCGGAGATGAGCACGATGCCGGGCAGGAGGAAGACGGTTCCAAGCAGGATCAGCCCAAGCGTGGTTTGATCGCGGAGGATCAATACACGCTGCGTGCTTTGTTTGGGGGTCAGACTGATCAGATTATCCTGTTTGGAAGCCCAGTCGATTGAATTCAGCAGGAAATCCCCGTTGCCATATTGGGCAAAGTTGACCGTGCTGGCGAAATCGGAATCGCCAATGACAACCACACGCGCATTGGTCGTGGAGTTCAAGCCTGAAACAGCCAATGTGACCGGTCCGGGGAGATCCACGCCCTCGTCGTAATTGACCTTGCTCTCGGTCAGTCCGGCCAAATTCGTCTCGCCCCATGAGTTGGTGGCGGTGGTAATCAGCGGGGTGATGCTGATTTCCGGTTTGAGCGAAGGTGCGATGGTTATGCTGCGGGCACTGGGAAAGACAGAAGCCAGGTTGTACATCTTTTCAGTGATGGCATGTTGCCCATAATTGGCCGATACAGCTACGGTTGGCGGATTGTAGGTGAGATCAATCACCATGTCATTGGACAGGTTGATACCCCATACCTCTGCCAGATAATTGGACAACAGGTCCGGTTGCTCGCCGATTTGGGTGACAACCGTTGGCTCCGAAAGATAGACCAGCGATCCACCATTGTCTAGATAGGCCTTGATCAGATCCATCTCGTCCTGTGATATGGATTGGTCTGGCCCGGCAACGATGATCGCGAGAGCATTGGCTGGGATGCTGCGTTCAGCCAACAGATTTAACGTGCTGACCGTGTAATTCTTGGCCTGCAAACTGGTTTTGGCCGAAGCATACGATTGGTCGCCGGCATCATCCGGCGAGTATTCGCCGTGACCGGTGAGGAAATACACAGCGCGTTCTCCTGGATTGGAAAGGCGCAAAAGGGCGCTGGTGAATTCCTGTTCGTTGGTAAAGGCAACCTGTTCAGAGCGACCGCCTTGCTTCAACACCAGGATACCATCGCGGGTGACTTTGTCGGCAGTGGCTTTGACCGGATCCTGTTCAGGATCGACAAATTCATACGAAATTTGCCCGGCGCTGTTTACCTTGTAATTGTCGAGCAATTCTCTGGCAGCCGTCGAGGAGGAACGCGCGGTGAAGTAGGCCGTTACCGTAACCGGTTCCTTCAGAGACTTTAGGATGTCCAGACTCTGCTGCGTGAGGGAGTTGGTTTTATCGTCCGTCAGATCCCAACGAACCGGATTGCGGGCAACCAAAAGGTTGATGACCACAAGAATGCCGACGAAGGCGACGGTTAAAATGAAGGCGTTGCTGCCGTAACGGGCCTGGCGACCGCGCAAAGCAGCCAACACTCGTTTTGGGTCCAGCAAAATATAAGTTAGGAAGGCGACCAGCGTCACACCCAGGCTGATTTGAATCGCCAGGGAGAAGGAACGCTGGACGATGAACAACCCAATGGTAGCCAGCAGACCAATGCCTGCCAGTCCCAGGCTGTAGGAAGCGAGTTGCTTGGGCGAGATCTTGTTCATCTCCACCTCCGGGTTTCTACCGAGAGGGAGCCTAGAAACAAAGCCAGCGCGGTGATGCTCAGGTAATACACAACATCACCGAGTTGGATGACGCCGCGATAAAAGGTGGGGTAGAAATGCTCGCTCATGTCCAGGAACAACAGCAGGTTGCCGCCCATGGCGCCCATCACCTGCGCGGGGTAACTGATCATCCAAAGAACAAGTAAAATGCCCAGGGTTAAAAAGAATGCAGCAATTTGATTGCTGAACAACGATGACACCGCTGTTCCGATGGCCAAAAATGCCGAGAGTAAAAGGAACAATCCCAGATAACCG
>JACRAG010000332.1 GCA_016213455.1 Anaerolineae bacterium
CCTGCACGAAAGGATAGCTGCTGAACAAGCTGTCCGCAATGTGCGCAGACAGGGTGAAGATGCCCGCCATGGTCACTGCCAGGCCCAGGGCAGCCAGCACCGCCCGGTACAGGCGCCGAACGCCCACCCGCCGCGGCTCACCCGATTGCGAAGCCATCTCACCTTCCAGAATGGGATTATGGTAAGCCCACAGCACACCCATGGGGATCAAAATCGCCAGGGTTGGCCCGTAGGTCTCCAGGAAATCCAAACCCGGCTGGCCAACCCCCAGCACCATCTCCAGCAGACCGGTCAGCGTGCGCCCGCCCGCGGCGAGCACTCCCACCACACCTGCCAGATTGATGATGTACAGCACCACCAGGCGCAGAATGGACTCGCGCTCACCCGGCTCATCCAGACTCTCCTGGTTGAGGATCCAGGTGTAGGCCCAGATGGGCACGCCGGTAAAAGCCAGCGCAAGCGAAGCCGCCAGCAGCGAACCATACTGCACCCCAAAGGTCGCGGGTGTGCTGAGCAGGAAGCGCAGCAGTCCCTGGGTTGCCCCCACCGTGAGGATCAGACCGAACAGGATCCACAGGTAGCGGTACAAGCGCCGCGCCTCAGCCAGATATGGGCTGCGGTCCGGCGCGCGCCAGTCCAAACGCAGCACCGATTCGAAATAGAGGAACAGCGCCAGGTTGGCGCCGACTGCGATCAGGTTATCCGACCAGGATTGCGAGCCGCCGAAGAAAGACGCCGAGAGCGGCATGCCCATCACGCCCATCAAGGCGCGGTTGAGCAGCGCCACCACTGCATACACGATGGGGATCAACGTCCAGGCGCGCACCGCATAGAGGAACACGGCGCGGATGCGGCTGGTGCGTTCTTCCTCATCCCTGGCTGCGTCGCGCTGCGCCACAATCCAATGCAGCGCAAACACCGGCAGGCCAACCAGCACCAGCGAAAGCCCGGTCGCCAGAGAAACCACCCCGACGCTCAGCCCCTGCGAGACGATGGTGCGCAGCAGATTCACCGCGCCCCACAGCAACACCTGGCTGCCGATCAGCGCGAGCAGATAGAAATAGAGCCGCCGTACAGTGCGCATGGATGTCAGAACCCCGCGCGGGCAGCCGCCGGAACCGTCTGGGACTTAATCTGCGGGTCCCATTCATAGCTCCAGAATGGATAGGGCATGTTGCGGATCTTCCAGGCGCCGCCCTCCAGCACCAGGGTGGCCGAATTGGTCTCGCGGTAGCCCTGGTCGAAGGGTCCATTGCCGCCGCGCAGCACCACCAGCGCAACCAGCGCCTCCTTGCCATCGGCATAGAGGGTGGTCTCCTGAATGTCCAGCCCGGTGCGCGACACCTCGGCAGCCTGGAAGTTGTCAAAAGGCACGCGGAAAGCGCCCAGGTCGGGTTTGTTCTCAAAACTGGCCAGGTAGCCGTAAGCGCGTTCATATTCGCCGCGCTGCAGCGCCACCACGTAATTGGAAACCACCCCCTCCGGCGTATCTTCGGGGCCGTAGTCCACGCCATCCCGGCGGATGAAGAACACAGCCAGGGCCACCACGATCAAAACCCCGATGCCCGCCAAAATACCAATCAAGAAACGGTCCTGCCGCATGGTTTACTCCATTCATCAAAATCCAACAATGCTGTTAGGGGTCGATCCTGCCGGAAAACAAAAGGATGGCCGGATCGACCATCCTCATTATACGGTAAAAACCAAATCCACAATCTAGCGCAGGTTCAACTTTTGGATAAAACCTTCTCCGGGCACGCCGCGCGCGGGCGCAGCACCACCACCAGGAATGGCCCCACCACCGGGATCAGCAATGCCAGCAGCGCCCAGGCTATCGCTTGAAAACGCGGCAGCCCCCGTCCACGCAGATAGTGCAGGGCCAGCACAGTCATCGCGGACGCCAAAACGATCATCACAATGCGCAGCACTTCGGTGGTGGTCATCCCGAGCCCTCCCAATACTAGAACATTATTTTTATTATAGTATGTTTTGGGACAGAATGTTTAACAATTTCGTTGGGAAATGGCTGCCTTTTAGGGCGATTGCATAATGGAATTTTGTTATAGAAAATACCCCTACAATGTCATTGGGAGGCGGCTTTGCGCCGAAGCAATCTCATAAAAGCGCCAACCAATTCAAGGCGAGATTGCTTCGATGCCTTCGGCATCTCGCAATGACACTTTTTGGAGGTAATTTTGCGCGTATCCCAGATAAAAATCAATTGTCAGATAGTCAGGGCAATCGCCCCAGGCTGCCTTTGATGAAAAATTGCAGCGCAGCAGCCCGACCTCACGCGTAGCGCACTTCTCCGGTGATGGGGATGCGCTCGCCGATAAAGCTCTCCACAGCTTCCAGCGCTTCCGGCGCAGTCAAGGGCGGCTGCCCCGCCGCGGGCAGCGGGTGCGCCATCAAATGCATTTCCAGCGGGGGCAGGTGCGACTCAGCCTGCATGGTATAACGCACCCCGTCCAGCAGGCGTGCACCCAGCCGGCGGTAAAAGACAATGCGCCGCTGCGCCAGGTCCCGCTCCGCCTGCCCGGAGCACAACTCCGGCATTTCCACATCAAACACCACGCCCCGGCATTCCGGACCCAGGCGCTGCAGCAGCGCCTGGTAGAGCTGTGCGCCCAGCCCGGCGCCGCGCAGCTCCGGCAACACGGCAAAATACCACAGGAAGGCCACTTTGGTCCCCGAAATGATCGAATAATACACCAGGCCCAGGAAGTGATCCTGCTCATCCACCGCTGCCAGGGCAAAGCGGGAAGGCGCGCGATCTTTGATCCCCAGCAGCAGGCGCGTCACCAGCACCCGCTCCGCCGCTGGAAACGCTTTTTCATACAGCTCCAGCCACGGCAGCAGCAGGTTATCCTGCAGCGAAGTGATCTCCACCAGTTTCATCGCGCGCCCCCCGGTCAAGTTTAGAACCTGTCCGAACATTAAAACCCTTCCCGTGGTTTGAAAAATACAAGAAGTTTGGAGATCGTTTGCGGCATTTTGTGCCGCGAACGATCTCCAAAAACCTTAGTCAATTTCAAAGCCCGGCTGCGCTTTCAGGATATCGATGAAAGCCAGCATGTTCTCCAACGGTACATCCCCCTCCACCGCATGTGCCGGCGAGAAGATGTATCCACCCTGGCTGCCTGCCTGCAGCAGGCGGCGCGTCTCCGCCTTGACCTCTTCCACGCTGCCGTAGGGCAGGATGCGCTGGGTGGACAGCCCGCCGTGGAACACCAGCCGTCCGCGATATTCTTCCATCAGCGCGTACACATCCATCACTTCCGGTTGGAAGGGATTGAAGCAGTTCAAGCCCAGATCGATCAGGATGGGGAACAACTCGTCCACATCCCCGCAGGAGTGGATGAAAACCTTCTTCCCCGCCTGCCGCACCGCGCCGTACATGCGCTTAAGGCAGGGCTGGATGAACTGTTTCCACATGCGCGGACCCATCTGCAAACCGCGCTGCTGACCCCAGTCGTCGCCGAAATACACCGCGTCGATGTCATAGGTCAGGGCTTTTTCCACCTGCGCCACGTTGTAATCGGTGATGGCGTTGAGCAGATCGTGCGCAAATTCCGGGTTCTCGATAAAGTCCATCATCAAGGCTTCCATGCCGCGCAGCGTCCAGGCGCGTTCATATAATGAGAAGCCGATGGAGAATACGCGGTAGCGGTCGCCGTATTGGGCGATGCGGTCCGGGATGTCGGCAAAAAAGCCCTCATCCTGCGGGTCGGGGAAGGCATAGCCTGCCAGGCTGGGGCGCTGCAGCGGGGCATGGCTGACCACGCCAATGTCTTTGTCCACGCTGCGGTCCCACACCACGCCGAAAACATCCCGCACATGCTCATTGCCCAGGTCCTCGAAAAAGCCGATGCCGTTACCCAGGCTGAGAATATGATTATGCAGCACGCTTTCCAGGTCCTGCACACCATAATGGTGCTTCAGCTTTTCGGTGGCTTCCAAAGTGAAGCCCAGCGACCAGGGCACGTAAGGTGGCTGCTTGCCATCCATCACGGTCTGAATCACTTCGCGTTTGTTCATTGTGTTCTCCTACAGCGCATTTTAACCTCAGATCTTCATAACAATATTGACCCGGACCCCCTGTTCTCCGCATGGTTGAGACCATTTCGGAGATGGGAGCATATCCAGAATAGTTGTTATTTTAATGCCATTCACCGTCAGGGGGTCACTTTTCATCGAGGTCACATTCTTGAAATATCCCCTGGGTGGGATGTGCATTAATTAGATATCATTTATCCTGTTCATATGTACAACCCTCACCATCAAGGAACATGAACATGTCCCAAACCAACCCTTTACCGAGCATGAAAGAATTTAACCAGATCCTGGCCCCTTATCAAACCCCGGCCTGGAAACCAGCGATCTTCCAGCTGATCAACACCCTGGTGCCCTATTTTGTGATGCTGGGGCTGATGGCGCTCAGCCTGCGCGTGTCGTATCTGCTGACCCTGCTGCTCTCCGTCCTCACCGGCGCGCTTTTGATGCGCATCTTTATCCTCTTTCACGACTGCGGGCACAACTCCTTCACCCCCTCACGCAAAGCCAACAAGGTCATCGGCTTCCTGCTGGGGGTGTTCGTCTTCACCCCCTCCGAGCAGTGGTGGAAATCTCACTCCATTCACCACGCCACCAGCGGCAACCTGGACAAACGCGGCGTGGGCGATGTGCTGACCTGGACGGTGGAGGAATACAAAGCCAAGCACTGGACCGAAAAAGTGGGCTACCAGCTTTTCCGCTTCCCGCTGATCATGTTCGGCCTCGGCCCATTGTGGATATTCCTGGTGCATCACCGCTTCGCCGCGCCGCGCTATTCGCCGCGTGAGACGATGAGCGTGGTATGGACCAACGTGGCGCTGGTCGCTTATGTGGCCCTGGCTTCCTGGCTGATGGGCGGGCTGGTCAACTTCATCCTGGTACAGCTCCCGGTATTCTGGCTGGGCGGCATGTTCGGCATCTGGATGTTCTACATCCAGCACCAGTTTGAGGGCGTGTACTGGGCGCGGGACGAAGAATGGGATTACGTCTCATCCGCGCTCAAGGGAGCCAGCTTCTACAACCTGCCCAAGGTGATGCAGTGGTTCTCGGGCAACATCGGGTACCACCACGTGCACCATCTCAGCCCACGCATTCCCAACTACCGGCTGGAAGACTGCCATAAGGGCATCCCGCTCTTCCAGCAGGAAGTGAAAACGATTGGTTTCTGGCAGGCTCTGCGCATGATTCGCCTGCAGTTGATCGACGAGTCGATGAACAACCGCCTCCCCACCTTTCTGGAGATCATGGGGTGATCCCGTCGATTGTGGGATGATGATCGAATACAGCCCACAAATGCCCCAGCGGGAGAAAAGCCAAAGAGAAGAGGGATGCCAGACTGCATCCCTCTTCTCTTTTTTAGGCGAACCCTCGCCGGTGTTCACGCATTTCGTTTGGTAGCCAGCAGGCCCAACATGCCCATGCCCAGCAGCCCCGCCCAGAAGAAGAACGGCGCGCCCGGCGATACCGCCGCCAGGCTGTTGCCCACCGGCGGCGAGACCAGATTGCCGATGCCCGAGAAGAACATCACCATGCCGGTGGCGGTGCCGGCGTAAGCCACCCCCACGTCTTTGATCTCGATCACATTGGTCATCAACACCGCCATATAACCGTCGCGCACCATGCCTGCCAGCACCACCGCCGCCCACACCCACGGTCCGCTCACCACACCCAGCAGGCTGACGCCGGTCAGCATCATCAGCGTGGTGACCACCATCACCCATTTGCGCGTGCCCAGCCGGTCGGAAATCATCGCGATGGGAATGGTGCAGATCAGGCTGAGCAGGTGGAACGTCGCCAGTGCGCTGTCGGCGGAAGTGGCGCTCCAGCCGGTGTTGCGCAAGTGCAGCGGCAGGTAACCCAGCACGCCCTGCACGCAGCCGCTCATCCCCAGGATGGTGATTCCCAGCAGCCAGACATTGCGAATCTTGAGCACATGCACAAACGCCTGGCGCATCGACAGCCGGGGCGCCGCGTTTTGCCCGCCGGCTTGCGCGGGTTGGCGAATGAAGAACCAGGGCAGCGCCAGCAGCAGCGCCAGCCCGCCGTAGAAGAACATCACCGCCCGCCAGCCGCCCAGCAGCGGCGAAATCACGGTGGCGCTGAGCGCC
>JACRAG010000323.1 GCA_016213455.1 Anaerolineae bacterium
AATCGGTCAGGGTTGCGTTGCCGCCAATCGCGGTTGGTCCGGACAACAGGCTGTCATGGATCTGCGCATCGCGCCCGACCGCCATGACAATGACGGCGCTGTCATTGACCACCGCATCCATTTCGGCGTTGATTTGCACCTGCGCCGTTCTGGTAAATTCGGTTGGGGCATCTCCCGCTTGATCTTCCGCTGTTTGCTGATTCTCTGGTTGGGGAAATTCTGGATTTTGTACGAATGATTCTTCGCTCATGGTCGTCTCCTGATGAAATAAGGTAAAGCCATCGTCAAATGGACTACTTAATATACGCTTATCCTTTCAGAAGGTTTCATGGCGTCCAACCCTGGACAGGGTGAGGGCAAGCAGGCCTTCGATTTTACAACCGCTGCTGCTCTATCGCAGGAGTCTCTTGCGTTTGTAGGAGACGGCGCGGTCACTGGACCAGGGTGCATGGGGCACTTCAAGAAATCCAGCCAGGTGGATCAGGACGGTGTCGTAATTGACGCGCCAGCCCGAGTAATCACGCCAGGCCTGGTCCAGGTCCGGTTTGAGGGGAACGCCCTCGGCTTTCAGGTTGGCGATGACGGCATCGAATTCTTCCCGCCGGATCGAGATGGGCTCGGTGGGGTCGGGGTTGTTATGATAAGGAATGTTGAAATTGTCGGCAATCGAGCGCAGAGCCAGGTACCCGCCGCGGATGCACAGGGCTGCCTGTGCGTCAAAGGGCCGGTCCACCGCCGAAAGCAGCAGCGCAGCCGCATCCATGACCACACCGCTGGCGGTCAGCCAGGAATGCTCGGGGTAGGGGGAGCGAAAGAAAGCCAGCATGGGCAGCGAAGTATGGCTTTCCTGGATATCCGCAAACCAGATTTCCCAACGTTCCCATTCGGTGGTCAAGCGGTCCAGGCCATGAATGCGCTGGTAACGCAGCAGCATGGTTTCCGCGGAGGGTGGGTCGCCGGCGCGCACCTCCAGCAAGGTGACAGCGTTCTCTCGCCGTGAAAATGCGGAATAAATGGTGGGCAGGTAGGAAATTAATAATGCCACCAGGATCAAGCCAATGGCAGCCTCGGTTAAAGCCAACAGGGTGTGCGACCAGCCAAAAACAGGCTCAAAACCCAGAGTCAGCAAGGAGGAGCCTGAATCGCGCACAGCCGTGTATATCGACGAAGCACCTGTCGCCCAAAAAAGCAGCGCATATCCAACCATCACCAGGATATACCAGACCGGCAGCAGGGCTAACAAGGCCAGCGGCGCATACCAGGCCAGGATGGCATCCCGCTGGCGAAAGGTGAAGGTGGCTTTTGCGAGCAGGTCCAGGATCAGCCTGACCAAATCGAATACCCGGTGCGTGATGCCGTCGGGTATATTGCGCGGGACGACAAAGGTGCGCATGGCCGAACGCAGGGTGATCATGATCAACCCGACTCCCAGGATGGCTGCCAGCAACCGCAAAATGATCATGAATTCTTCTCCTCGGGCGTGTTTTGAGACTGGCGCAGAATTTCCTGCATTTGTTCCAGGTGGTGAAAATCATGGAGCAACCCCATGACAAAACGCCCCACTGCATTCACCGGTTCAGCGCCGGGCCAGGGCTCATTCACTATCTCAAGGTGGGGCGAATCGGGCCAGGCATTCAGAAAGGCCAGGCGCATCCGCCGGCTTTCTTCGAGTCGGGCGCGCGCCTGGGTCATGGTTTTCATATCCTGCCAGGGCATTTCGTAGCGCGAGCGGTCATTGACCGGCACGCCGCGGGCCATGCTGGTTGGCAGCGCCGCGGCCTCCTCAGCGGAGGCGGTGGCGTGCACCACCACGTGTCCCAATGTCCAGGCGAGGGTGATGTCGGCCGGGTTGGCAGCGAAACGATCGTTGGCGGCAGGGTCAACCGGGTGAAACACAATGTCGTTATCTCTTGCGTCCGCGAGGATGAGCAGCATCTGGTCAATCATTTCGTTGGTCAGGTTTTTAAGATCCCCCAGGGTCAGGTTGCGGGTTAATTCGGCAAGACTGGTTTGCTTTTGATCCAGCGCAGCAAAATCAAGCATGGTAAGCCTCGGTTTGTTTTTTGGGGTCTATCCTATTAAAGTACCATTCTTTGATGGCTGTGACTTGCTTGGATCGACTGACGCATAAGGTTAAGAAAAGGAGAAGGGCGGTCAAACCCTTCTCCCTTGTATGAGATAAAACAATCGATCCGATTATTTGGCGCGGCGGCGGGTGCTCACGTCAAAGATCACAGCGAATGCCAGGACGGCGCCGCGGACGATGTACTGCATCGAGATGTCGATGCCCATCAGGTTCATGCCGCTGGTGAGTGAGGTCATCACCAATGCGCCGATGATCGAACCGATGACCTTGCCCACACCACCGGCTGCGGAGACGCCGCCCACATAGGCTGCCGCGATGGCGTCCAACTCAAACAGTGTGCCGGCTGTGGTGGTCGCCGATTGCAAGCGCGATGTGAAAAGGATGCCTGACAGTGCGGAAAGCATGCCCATCGATCCAAAGACCACAAAGATCAGCCGCTTGACGCTGATGCCGCTCAATTCGGCGGCTTCCGGGTTGCCGCCAATGGCGTAGATGTGGCGTCCGAGGACCGTCTGAGTGGTGACAAAATTGTAGATGGCGACCACAATCAAAACGATCACCACCGTCCAGGATATGCCATTGTAGCCTGCCAGCACCCAGGTGATCGCCAGAATGATCACGGAGATGAAAAACAGCTTCAAGATGAAAATGTCCATGGGGAGCACTTCAAAGTTGTAAGCCTGTTTCTTTCTGCGGTCATTCAAATCGTTGAGCACAAACAGCACCACCCCGATGATTCCCAACAACAACGTCAGTTTATGCACACCCGGCAAAAATCCACCGAAGTCGAGCAGGTCGGGAATAAATCCGTTGCCGATGGCATTGAACGCATCGTTGGGGATGATGATGGTTCCGGTGCCGGCGGTGACCAGCACCAGGGCGCCGCGGTAAATCAGCATGGCTGCCAGCGAAGCCACGAAGGATGGGATGCCTAACTGTG
>JACRAG010000343.1 GCA_016213455.1 Anaerolineae bacterium
GGAGCGCCCCTACCAGCGCCTGCCGGATTTTCCCGCCTGGAACCTCTCGCCCGAATCGCCCTGGAACTACGGGCTGTGCCTGGATGAGCGCTCACTGGAACGCGTGGAAGTGCGCTGGGAGAGCAAAGACGGCTTCCCCTTTGAGCTTGACCAGGCGCGTCTGCGCGTGCGCGTGCCCGCCCGGCGCATCCCCGGCTGGAAGATGAAGCAGGCCCAATCCGTCAAGCAGCAGGCCGGTCGTTTCCGCGATGGCGGCTTCCACTTTGGCATCTACACCATGGAAGGCGACATCCACCTCACCCCGCCGCTGCCCAAGCGCATCCCCAAACGTCTGGGGCGCGAGGAGTGGATCGAGCTGGTGCCTTACGGCTGCACCCTGCTGCGCATCACCGTCTTCCCGGCGCTGCCCGTGGAAGAATAGATCGCAAGCCATTCACGGATGGCTGCCCTCAAAAGAGCAGCCATCCGCTTCCCGTGGATTAAAAAAAATAAGCGGTTTGGAGATAACCTTTTCTCCCCGCCCCTGGGCGCGACAGGGTGTGGGAAAACACGGTTGCTCGCAAAGCAGATTGACACTTTTGGGGCAATTAGTTCTTTGCCTCCTTTCCGGAGAGGGCGGCGGCGAAGCCGCGGGGATGGATGCAGGGCAGGGCTATTCGAAGACCTTGCGAATAGCCCTGGTGGGGATAACAGGGCCTTCACAAAGTCCCAAAGACCAACCCCACCCCGGCCCGCCCCAAGCTTTGGGGCGGGAGAAAAAGCCAAAAACAGGGTTCATGGGGTGCGGATGCACCCCATGAACCCTGTTTTTGGCAAAAATCCCCCTTCACCGTTGACGGGGAAGGGGGAAAAGGGGGATGGGGCAAAGTTTTTTTGACTTTGTTAAAGCCGTGGTGGGGAAAACTTTCACCTGTTACACTCGCCCAGTTACCGCTATAATTGCCTGACAGGAGATTGTCGATGAGCCTGACACAAGCCGAAGTGGAACATATCGCCCAACTGGCGCGCCTGGACCTGACTGAAGAAGAAAAAGCCCGCTACCGCGAACAGCTTTCCGCCATCCTGGATTACGCCGCCCGCCTGCGCGAGCTGGACACCAGCCACATCACCCCCACCGCCAGCGTGCTGGCAGCCAGCCTACCGCTGCGCGAGGACGAAGTGCGCCCCGGATTGTCGCTGCAAGACGTGCTTTCCAACGCGCCCCAGGCCGAAGAACGCCAGTTCCGCGTTCCACCTGTACTGGAGTAGCGCCTTGGATTCCTTCGCAGCCCTCTCCCTCTTTGACATGCTCTCCGGTCTGCGCCGGGGTGATTTCTCCGCTGTCGAGTTGACCCGCGCCTGCCTGGCGCGCGTCGAGCGCCTGGAACCCGCCCTGCACACCCTCATCACCTACACCCCCGAGCTGGCGCTGGAACAGGCGGGCGCGGCTGACCGGCGGTACGCCGAATGGCGCCGGGATGATCCATCGGCTGCCTGGAACCTGCCGCCCCTGCTGGGCATCCCCGTGATGATCAAAGACGTGCTGTGCCTCAAGGGCGTACGCACCACCTGCGGCTCCAAAATCCTGGAGAACTTCATTCCGCCTTACACTGCCACCGCCGTGCAGCGCCTGCTGGATGCGGGCGTGGCGGTGGTGGGCAAGAGCAACACCGACGAATACGCGATGGGCTCCTCCACCGAAAACTCGGCTTACGGACCCACCCATAATCCCTGGGACCTGCAGCGCGTGCCGGGCGGTTCCTCGGGGGGCAGCGCCGCCGCCGTGGCAGCCCGCCTGGTGCCCCTGGCGACCGGCACCGACACCGGCGGCAGCATTCGCCAGCCGGCATCCTACTGCGGGGTGACCGGGCTCAAGCCCACCTACGGGCGCGTCTCGCGCTACGGGTTGGTGGCCTACGGTTCCTCGCTGGACGCAGTGGGCGGCTTTGCCCGCTCCGCCGCCGAGGTGGCGCTGATGGTGCACACCATGGCGGGGCACGATCCGCTGGATTCAACCAGCGCAGCCCTGCCCGTGCCATCTTACGGTCTGGAAGGCGCCAGCCTGAAGGGGGTGCGCATCGGCGTGCCCGCGGAATACTTCATCGAAGGCATCCAGCCGGAAGTGGAACAGGCTGTGCGCGCCGCCATCACGCAGATGGAGCGCCTGGGCGCAGCGGTGCAGCCGGTCAGCCTGCCGCACACGGCTTACGCCCTGCCGGTGTACTACCTGATCGCTCCGGCTGAGGCATCAGCCAACCTGGCCCGCTACGACGGGGTGCGCTTTGGCCTGCGCGAAAGCGGTGATGCGATGTGGGATGTGTTCTTCCACTCGCGCGGGGCAGGCTTCGGTCCCGAAGTCAAGCGCCGCATCATGCTGGGCACCTATGCCCTCTCCGCCGGCTACTATGACGCCTACTACGGCCAGGCGCAGAAGGTGCGCACGCTGATCAAGCAGGATTTTGAGCAAGCCTTCGACATGGTGGACATGGTGGCCTGCCCGGTCGCCCCCAGCACGGCCTTCAAACTGGGCGAGCACACCGACGACCCGCTGGCGATGTACCTGGAAGATGTATTCACCCTGCCGGCCAACCTGGCAGGCGTCCCCGGCCTGACCTTCCCGGTCGGCTTTGACGCGCGCGGTCTGCCGGTGGGCATGCAGTTGATGGGACCGCACTACAAAGAAGACAGCCTGCTGCGTGCGGCGCACGCCTACCAGCATGTCACCGATTGGCACATGCGGTCACCCGATTTATCCATTTGATCATTCGACGAGGGGAGATTTTATGCCGAAAAAATCATTGACAGTTGCCATTCCCATGGCTGGGCTGGGCACGCGCATGCGCCCACTCACCTGGAGCAAACCCAAACCGCTCATCTCGCTGGCCGGGCGCACCGTGCTCGACTTTGTGCTCGACCAGTTCGAGACCGTACCGGCCGACTTTGACATTACCTACGTGTGTATCATTGGCCCCTGGCAGGGCGACCAGGTGCGCGAGCACATGGAAACCTACCACCCCGAGAAGCGCGTGAAATACGTGGTGCAGGCCGAAATGCGCGGGCAATCCGATGCGCTCTACCTGGCGCGCCAGTTCCTGGACGGCCCGGTGATCATGGCCTTCTCGGATACGCTGATCGAGACCAACTTCGCCTGTCTGGGAAGCAATCCCCCCGACGCCTGCGCCTGGATCAAAGCTGTGCCCGACCCGCGCCGCTTTGGTGTAACCGAGTTGGGTCCGGACGGGTTGGTGCGCCGCCTGATTGAAAAACCCACCGACATGAACAACAACCTGGTGGTGGTGGGATGCTATTACTTCAACGACGGCTGCGCGCTGATCGACGCGATCGAAGAGTAGATGGCCCGCAACGTGACCCTCAAGAATGAATATTTCCTGGCCGATGCGGTCAACATCATGCTGGAGCGCGGTCTGCGCATGTCCGTGCAGCCGGTGGAGATCTGGCTGGATGCCGGCACGCCCGAATCACTGTTGGAAACCAACCGCTATCTGCTGGAACATAATCACGACAACACCACCAGCGCAGCGCGCCCGGGCGTGACGATTGTACCGCCAGTCTTCATTCACGAATCCGCCTCCATCGAAGCCTCGGTGGTTGGTCCGCACGTCTCCATCGGCCCCGGCTGCTCACTCAAGCGCGCCATTGTGGCCAATTCCATCATCGACGAAGGCTCGGAGATCTACGACATCGCCATCGAAGCTTCGCTGCTCGGACGGCAGGTCAACCTGTCCGGTCAGCCGCTGCACCTCAACCTGGGCGACCAGTCCTGGGCGCAGCGCTAGTTCGAGAACCACCCGCGCCATCCCGAAAAGTGGATCAGAAAACCCCGCGCCGATTGGCCGGGGTTTTCTGCAACCAACCGGCAGATCGTGGGATCACACCATCATCATGTGTAGTCGCAACCGTCCTACCGGCGGCAGCCCGGTTCGGTCAGGGCAAGGGAGAGTGTATGAAACCCATCCAAACACACGGCTCGGTGATCGCGGTGTGCCTGAAAGCTGAACCCGGTCTACCCAAAATCGCGGTCGAAGCCATTCAACTCATCGCGGACCTGGGCGTGGCGGGCGATTATCACGCTGGCAGGCACGTCCGTCACCGCTACCTGGCCAAAAAAGACCCCGACCGCCCCAACCAGCGCCAGGTGCTGCTGGCAGACACGTCCATCCACGCCGAAGTGGCAGAGCGGGGCATCCTGCTGAAACCGGGCATGTTGGGCGAGAATGTCCTCCTGGACGGCATCCGCGTCATGGATCTGCCCGTGGGGACACAGCTCGAATTGGGCGAGACCCTGCTGGAGCTGACCGAGGTGCGCAACCCCTGCCTGCAGTTGAATGAGATGCACCCCCTCCTGTTGAAGGCGGTCGCGACCAAAGTCGATGGACAGGTGCGCCGCAACGCCGGGATGATGGCGCGTATTCTGCGCGGCGGCTGGCTGCGGACCGGCGACCCGGTGCGGGTGCTGGTGTGATGTTGCTATAGCCCGGCAAGGACTGCCTTGAGACCATAAAACCGCAGGGGTGGAACCAAACCAGTTTGCAGAATTTGCGAAACGCGCTATAAGGTCTTCTCAAAGTCGCTTGAATATTTTAATAACCTTGTTCTTTCACAATGGGGTTGACTTTGAGAAAGCCATAAA
>JACRAG010000339.1 GCA_016213455.1 Anaerolineae bacterium
AGATCATTCGGCTGTCGTTGAACATACCGCCCTACGGCCCTGTGAGCAGCAACAACCGCAAGTACGGTCCCCCACCGCGATCCTAAATCGGCTTGAGCATGGAAGCCCTCATTCACCACTTCAAGCTGTGGACCGAAGGCTTCAACCCGCCCAAAGGCAGCGTGTATGTGGCGACCGAGTCGCCGCGTGGTGAGTTGGGAGTCTACATGGAAAGCGACGGCAGCCCCAAACCGCTGCGCGTGCATTACCGCTCGCCGACCTTTGCCAACCTGCAAATCATGCCCATCCTTTCACGTGGGTATTTCGTCGCCGATGTCGTCGGCGCCATTGGAAGCATCGATATTGTTTTGGGAGATGCCGACCGGTGAACCAACTACTCAGGAATTACCCCGAAGAAGTCCAGCGTATCCTGGCAAAATATCCTGCGGACCGCAAGCGTTCCGCCATCATGCCGCTGCTCTACCTGGCTCAGCGCAAAGAAAATTACGTTGCCCGCCAGGCGCTCAACGACATTGCGGAGATCTGCGAAGTATCCAGCACCGATGTGGCCTCCATCGTCGGCTTTTACACGCTCTATTATGACCAGCCGGCAGGACGTTACCGCATGCAGGTGTGCACCGACATGCCCTGCGCATTGCGCGGCGCCGAGAAATTCCTGCACGAGCTGTGTGAGCGCGTCGGCATCAAAGAAGGCGAAACCACACCCGACGGCCTCTTCACCATTGAGGCGGTCAAATGCCTGGCAGCCTGTCACCGCGCACCCATGTTCCAGGTGCAGGGTGACGGCGGCATCGCCTTCCACGAGAACCAGACCGTCGAGATCGCCCTGGCCTGGATGGACGAGGTCCGCGCGCGGGTGAAGGCAGAGAAGGAGGCAGCCGCATGAGCGAGCACATTCTTCTGCGCCACCGCGACATTGCCAACATCGACCAGCTGGATGTGTACCTGAAACATGGCGGGTTCGAGGCTTTCAAGAAAGCCGTCACCACCATGCAGCCGGCTGACCTGATCAACGAAGTCAAAAGCTCCGGGCTTCGCGGACGCGGCGGCGCGGGTTTCCCCACCGGCGTCAAATGGAGCTTTCTGCCCACCAATCTTTGGCCGCATTACGTGGTCTGCAACGCTGACGAATCGGAACCGGGCACCTTCAAAGATCGCGAGATCATGGAAAGCAATCCCTTCCAGTTCCTGGAAGGGTTGATGATCGCCAGCTTTGCCGTGCAGGCCAACCTGTCTTACGTTTACCTGCGCGGTGAATTCTGGCAAATCGCTGAAATGCTGGATGGCAAGATCGCCGAGTTGGAGAAAGCCGGCCTGCTGGGTGAGAACATCCTGGGCACCAGCTACACGCTGCGCCTGCACACCCACCTGGGCGCCGGCGCCTACATCTGCGGTGAAGAGACCGCCCTGCTCGAGTCACTGGAAGGCAAGTTGGGCCAACCCCGCCTGCGCCCGCCCTTCCCGGCGGTATACGGCCTGTTTGGCAAGCCGACGGTGATCAACAACGTTGAGACGCTCACCAACCTGCCGCCCATCGTGGAAAAAGGCGCCGCCTGGTACAAGACCCTCGGCACCGAAAAAAGCCCCGGCGTCAAAATCTTCAGCCTGTCGGGCTGCGTGAACAAACCCGGCAACTATGAGCTGCCCCTGGGCGCCACCTTCCGTGAGTTGATCTACACCCACGGCGGCGGCCTGGCTGAAGGGCGTACGGTCAAGGGCATCATGCCTGCCGGCGCTTCTTCCTCCATCATCAAGGTAACCCAGGACAGCCTGCTGGACACGCGCATGGATTACGAAGCCGTGGCTGCCATCGGCTCCCAGCTCGGATCGGCATCGGTCATCGTGCTGGACGACACGGTCAACATGGCCTGGCTGGTCAGCAAGACGGTGAACTTCTTCAAACACGAGTCCTGCGGCAAATGCACGCCCTGCCGTGAGGGTACCTTCTGGATGAACCGGCTGGCTTCGCGCATCGCGGCGGGTAAAGCCGCCCCCCAGGATGTGGACTTGCTGGATGACGTAGCCAAACAGATCGCCGGGAAATGCCTGTGCGCGTTGGGCGAATTCTCCGTCATGGCCGTCACCACCGGCATCAGCCAGTTCCGCGCCGATTTTGACCAGTTCACGGCTCAGCCCGCCCAGTCTCCGGCCGAAAAACCGGAACCGGTGAGCGCCTGAGCCGCCCAAACGAAGAGGTTGCATGGCTAAAGACGTAACCCTGACCATCGATGGCAAGACCCTGACCGTTCCTGCGGGGATGCTGATTGTGGATGCCGCCAAAATGATCGGCGTGGACATCCCGGTATTTTGCTACCACCCCAAAATGGAGCCGGTCGGGATGTGCCGCATGTGCCTGGTGGATATTGGCCGCCCGATGATCGACCGGGCCACCAACCAGCCTGTGCTGGACGAATCCGGCCAACCCAAGATTCAATTTGCCCCCAAACTGGATACGGCCTGCACCACGCCGGTCAGTGAGGGCATGGTTGTGATCACCCAGAGCCAAAAAGTGGCCGAAGCGCGCAAAGATGTGGTGGAGTTCATCCTCACCTCCCACCCGCTCGACTGCCCCATCTGCGACAAAGGTGGTGAATGCCCCCTGCAGAACCTGACCATGGGGTTTGGTCCCGGCGAGAGCCGCTTCCAGTTCGCCGAGAAGATGCACATGGCCAAGCATGTACCGCTGGGCGATCTGATCTACCTCGACCGCGAGCGCTGCATCCAGTGCGCGCGCTGCGTGCGCTTCCAAAGCGATGTGGCCGGCGATCCGGTAATCGGTTTCTATAACCGCGGGCGCTCGCTGGAGATCACCACTTTCTCCGAACCCGGCTTCGACTCCATCTTCTCGGGCAACACCACCGACATCTGCCCCGTCGGCGCGCTGACCACCGCGGACTTCCGCTTTGGCGCCCGCCCCTGGGAACTGAAGACGGCTGCGTCCATCTGCTCGCACTGCCCTGTGGGCTGCAACACCACCGTCAACATCCGCCGCGAGGCCGGGCAAGACGGCAAGATCAGTATCAAGCGCATCATGCCGCGCCAGAACGAACAGGTCAACGAAATCTGGCTGTGTGACAAAGGCCGCTTTGGATACCACTATGCCGAAAGCAAAGAGCGCCTGACCCAGCCGCTGGTGCGCAAGAACGGCGAACTCACCCCGGTCTCCTGGGATGAGGCCATTGAAGCCGCGGCGCAGGGCATCACGCAAGCCAAGGATGAGTTTGTCGCCCTCACCGGCGGCCGCCTGCCCAACGAAGACCTGTTCGCCCTGCGCAAATTGAGTGACGCGCGCGGCGGCAAGGCCCTGCTCTATTCCTGCATGGGTGGCGGCGACCTGATCGGTCAGGTCGGGCTGGCGTCCGGCAGCAATCTGGGCGAGCTGGGCAAGGGTTCCGCGGTGCTGGTCATCGCTTCGGACCTGCACGAGCTGGCTCCCATCTGGTGGCTGCGCCTGAAGGCCGCTGCCAAACGCGGCGCCACCCTGCTGGTCGCAGGAGCACGCCCCACCCGCCTGGAAGAATATGCCAGTAAGGTCATCCGCTACCAGTACGGCGAAGAATTGAACGTGATTCAGAACCTGCTGGACGGACAGATGCCCGAATTCACCCAGGCTGAAAATGCCATCATCTTCTTCGGCGGCGAAGGCATGGACATGCTGGGCACCTCGGCGCTGGCCCAGGCGTGCACCTCCCTGCTGGTGCAAACCAACCACATCGGCCGCCCGAACAACGGCCTGGTGCCGGTTTGGACGCATGCCAACATCCAGGGCGCCTGGGATCTGGGATTCCACCCTTCGGCCAGCCTGGCGCGCAACCTCGCTTCGGCGGGCGTTGTGGTTGTTTCCGCGGCTGATCCGGCTGGCGATGAGGCCATGCTGGCGGATGCGCTGGACTCGGCTGGCTTTGTGATCGTGCAGGAGCTTTTCCTCACCGAAACCGCCCGCCGCGCCGATGTGGTCTTCCCGGTGCAGGCGCATTTCGAACGCGAAGGCACCTTCACCTCCGGCGAACGGCGCGTGCAGCGCTTCTACCCTGCCATTTACCCGCCAGCTGGCACCCGCCCCGATTTCAACGTGATCGCCTCGGTGGCCCAAAAAGCCGGGCATGCCATCGAAGGTCGTTTCGCCTCACTGGCCTTCAATGCCCTGGCAGCCGAAGTGCCCGTCTATCATGGCCTGGATTACACCAAGCTGGCCGAAGTCAGCGCACAGTGGCCGATCGTGGGCCGCAGTGACCTGTATTACGGCGGCACAACCTACGACAACAACCGTGGGTTGGGCGTTCACCTGGAACCGGCCTGCCAGAAACCCGGCTGGCACGCCCCCGCCGCCTGGGCCGGCCGGCTGCCCGAGCACACCTTTGACCTGGCCGCCATGAACGCACAGGGTGCGTTGTGGCTGGTGCCGTTGGTCCGCCTGTATGACCAGGGCAGCCTGCTCACCCGCAGCCCGCTTCTGGCACAGCACCTGGCCAAACCGGTTTATGCCCTGCACCCCGAAACCGCCGCGTCCCTGGGCCTGGCGGAAGGCGACCTGGCGCAAATCGACGCGGGCGCCAACGGGCTGGTCAGCGCGCCGGTGACGTTCGACTCCAACCTGCCGCGCGGCTGCATCTTTGCGCCGCGCTCCACAGGCCTGCCCTTCACCCACGCGCACGGCGTCAAACTGGTCAAAATAGCCGCCGCCGCGCCGGTGGGCGATTGATCCCGGCACAGCACACGCTTTCTCGAAAGGCATGACCCTATGAATGGTGGACTAATCCTCGAATGGGTGCTGAAATCGGTCTTTATCCTGATTGCGATGACAGCCGGTTTTGCCTACCTGACCCTTTTTGAGCGCCGCATGATCGCCAAATTCCAGG
>JACRAG010000034.1 GCA_016213455.1 Anaerolineae bacterium
GAAAGGTCAGCCAGCTTCCACCCACCGCGGTGATGGCTTTTTCTCCATCCAGCTTGGTTTGTCCGTAAACGTTAAGTGGATTGGTGGAGTCGCTCTCCAGATAAGGCGCATTTTTCATGCCATCAAACACATAGTCGGTGGAGAAATGAAGGAGCAGCGCGCCACATTTCAAGGCGGCCTCAGCCAACTCTCCAGGGGCTACTGCGTTGACCAACCGCGCGGTTTCGTGTTCCTGCTCGGCGCGATCCACGGCGGTGTAGGCAACGGCATTGAAAATGACTTGTGGACAGTGCTGCTTTACCAGATTGGCTAATTGCTGAGGTCTGGTAAAGTCGACCTCCGGATAGTCGTAGGAATATACGTCACCCAGGCAAGCCAACGTGCGCTTTGCCTCCCAGCCGAGCTGTCCATTCTGTCCCAAAAGTAAGATGCGCATCACAGCTCAATATTCTCCGCTGCCAATCGCAGCAAATATTCCCCATAGCTGTTTCCGGCGTAGCGGCGGGCCTGTTCCTGCAGCTGCTCGGCGGTGATGTAGCCCATACGATAAGCGATTTCTTCCGGGCAGGAGATCATCAATCCCTGGCGTTCTTCCACGGTCTGGATGAAATTGGCAGCTTGCAGCAGTGATTCATGCGTTCCGGCGTCCAACCAGGCGGTACCGCGCCCCAATATCTGTACTTGAAGCTCGCCGCGTTCCAGGTAGAGCTTGTTCAGGTCGGTGATCTCCAACTCACCCCGCGGCGAGGGTTTAAGCGTGCTGGTGTAACGGGTGACGTGCTGGTCGTAGAAGTAAATGCCTGGGACGGCGAAATTGGAGCGCGGTTGTCGGGGCTTTTCTTCAACACTGAGCGCTTTGCCATTGCTGTCAAATTCCACCACACCGTAGCGCTCGGGATCGCGCACTGCATAGGCAAACACCACGGCGCCAGTTTGTAGCGCGGCAGCCTGGCGCATTTGCGCCGGCAGCCCCTGTCCGTAGAAGATGTTGTCGCCCAGGATGAGGCTTGCCGGGGACCCGTTGAGGAACGGCGCACCGAGCACAAAGGCCTCGGCAATGCCGTTGGGGGCGGGCTGCTCCACATATTCAAAGGTTAACCCCCACTGCTCGCCGCTGCCCAACAGGCGCCGGAACCCGGGCAAGTCTTCGGGGGAAGAGATGACCAGGATTTCGCGAATGCCTGCCAGCATCAGCATGGAGAGCGGGTAATAAACCATGGGTTTGTCATACACCGGCAGCATTTGCTTGCTGGTCGCCAGCGTCAGCGGATACAGCCGCGTGCCTTTTCCTCCAGCCAGAATGATCCCCTTCATGCTTTTTTCTCCCGGTTGGCGTAGTTTTTTTCCATCCAGCCTGTCAGGTCTGAACCCTGGCGGATGCTTTCGATCCAGGCGGCGTTGTCCAGGTACCAGCGCACGGTTTTGAGCAAACCGGAAGCCAGGTTTTCCTGTGGGCGCCAACCCAGGTCATGATCGATTTTGCGAATGTCCATGTCGTAGCGGCGGTCGTGCCCGGGCCGGTCGGCGACAAAAGTGATCAGGCTGCGGTGCGGACGGTAGGGCGAGGCAGGGTGCAGCTCATCCAGAATGTCGCACAGGGTGTGCACAATCTCCAGGTTGGGGGGCTGGTTGCCGCCGCCGATGTTGTAAGTTTCGCCGTTGGCGCCGCGCGTCAGCACCTGCCAGATGGCAGAGCAGTGATCTTCCACATACAGCCAGTCGCGAATTTGCTGCCCGTCACCGTACACCGGCAGAGGTTTACCATTCAAGGCGTTTAGGATAATCAACGGGATGAGTTTTTCGGGAAACTGGTAAGGCCCGTAGTTGTTGGAACAGTTGGAAAGGGTGACCGGCAGCCCATAGGTGTGGTGGTACGCGCGCACCAGGTGATCGCTGGAGGCTTTGCTGGCAGAGTAAGGCGAGCGCGGCGAATAGGGCGTGGTTTCGCTGAAGGCGGGGTCGGTGGGAGAGAGCGAGCCAAAGACCTCGTCGGTGGAAACATGGTGGAAACGCGCCTGCTCGAGCGAGACGGATTTATTTTTCAACCAGGCTTCACGGGCGGCTTCCAGCAGAGTGAAAGTGCCCATCACATTGGTGCGAATGAAGGATTCGGGATCGGCGATTGAACGATCCACATGCGATTCGGCGGCAAAGTGCGCCACCGAATCGATCAGATGCTGTTGAAACAGGCTGCGCACCAGTTCACGGTCGCAGATATCGCCATGCACGAAGTTGTGACGGGATTCGTCGGGCAGGTTCTGAAGATTGGCCATGCTTCCGGCGTAGGTAAGTTTGTCCAGGTTGATGATGCGCACCTGCGGATCGGTTGCCAGCACAAGACGCACAAAATTGGAACCGATGAAACCGGCGCCTCCGGTCACAAGCAAATTTTTCGGCATGGCGTCTCCTTATTTAAAGAGGTCACAGTCGGCCAACAGCCTGCCCTGCAGGTCTTTTGCGGATAATTGCGGGATTTGGCCGTCCAGTATGGGCCAGGATATCCCGATGGACGGGTCGTTCCAGCACAGGCAGCGCTCCCATTCGGGGGCGTAGAAATCGGTGGCTTTGTAAACGACCTCAGCCCACTCGGAAGTGACATAAAAGCCGTGTGCAAAACCCGGCGGCACCCACAGCATGTCTTTGCTTTCTGCGCTCAACAGCATTCCCACCCACTGCCCAAAAGTGGGCGAGGAGCGGCGCAAATCCACGGCCACATCGAAAATTTCACCAGCCACGGCGCGCACCAGCTTGCCCTGCACCTGGCGGATCTGGTAATGCAGGCCGCGCAAAATGCCTTTGCGTGAGGCAGAATGGTTGTCCTGAACAAAATCGGCGGAGATCCCAGCCTGCGCAAATTTGCACTGGTGGTAGGTTTCCATAAAAAAGCCGCGCGAATCACCAAAGACCTGCGGCTTGATCAGGAGGACATCGGGAATGGAAGTGGGGATGAATTGCATACAGGCGTATTATACCAAACGCCTGCTAATATGCTCCCTTACCGCGCACAACCGTCCAGGCGGTACGGACCAGGATGTGCAGATCCAGCCACAGAGAATAGTGCTGAACGTAATACAGGTCGTCTTCGGTGTGCAGGTGCATGGGTTTGTCGGAGCGCCCGTTGATCTGCCACCACCCGGTGATCCCCTGCGGCACGGCGAAGCGGCGGCGTTGCCACAAATCGTAGCGTTCCACCAGCTCCGGAATTTCAGGTCGTGGGCCGACCAGGCTCATTTCGCCGCGCAGGACGTTAAGGATCTGCGGCAGCTCATCCAGGCTGGTGCGGCGCAAAAAGCGTCCCACGCGCGTCACGCGCGGATCGTCGCGCCGTTTGAACACCAGTTGACCATTGGAATCAGTTTGGGCCTGCTGCTTCAGCATGGCATCGGCGCCGCATACCATGGTGCGAAATTTGAGCATATGAAACAGGCGCCCATTTTCACCGATGCGCCGGGCGCGGTAGAGGATTGGGCCGGGTGTATCCAGTTTGATGGCCAACGCAGCCAGGCCCATGATGGGCAGGGCCGCTGGCAGCGCCAGAACGCAAATTGCCAGGTCGGTGGCGCGTTTGAGCATGCGCTGGTAATCGTCCAGCGCCGGAGCGCGCAGGTCCAACATGGGGATGCCGGCAAATTCCTCAGGCTGCGCGCGGTGCAAGGTGAGCGAGAAGTAATCGGGAATGACCCAGACACGCACCGGCAGGTCGTGCAGGGTGGAGACTACCTGGGTAAGGCGCTGGTGCTCCGAGCCAGGCAGGGCGATGATCACATCGTCGATCTGTTTTTCGTAGATAACGCGCCGGGCCACATCCAGCGAGCCAAAAATGTCAGCGGCTTCGGCCTGGCGCTGCCAGTCGTCGTCCAGGAAACCAGCCAGGCGCAGCCCGAAATTAGGGTTGTTTTGCACCTGAGCAGCAATTTTACGGCCGGTTTCGCCGGCACCAAGGATGAGTACGCGGCGGATTTGCACATGCAGGCCATTGCGGCGGAATGCCAGGCGCGCAGCCAGCCGCCAGCTCACCAGCAGCAGCCAGCCCAGACCGCAAGCCATAAGGAAAAGGAAGCGGGAGATATCACGGTAGGTCAAGTAAAGGATGCCTGCCAGCGCCACAGTAGCCAGCAGCGAGCCTAGGGTCAAGCTGCTGAGTTCATCGGTGATGC
>JACRAG010000327.1 GCA_016213455.1 Anaerolineae bacterium
AATTAAAAATCTGCCTGCCGGCAAGGCGGGTGCAAAATGACGATGTAAAATTAAAAAATTTCAAATTTGTAAAGAGGTTGTTGAATTAAAAAAAGCCTAACTAAACTTATGAAAAAATTATTACCCATCCTTATAATAGCAATGTTGTCAGTCGGCGGCGGGCAGCTCCTCGGTGCCGATCTCCAGCAGGAAATCGGCGGGCCGATCAGCCGGCACGGGCTGTGCGGCTGCTTCGACGGATTTTTGGGCCTGTGCGGCGGAGGAGACATCCCCCCAGGGGAAGCCCAGGCTCTGGCGCTGCTCCAGGTAAGCAGTGGCGACGCGGCGGGCCAGGTCGCGCATGCGTCCGAACAAAGCCTGCCGTTCGGTGACGCCCACGGCGCCGCGCGTGTCGAGGATGTTGAAGGTGTGCGAGCACTTGAGCACATAGTCGTGCGCGGGCAGCACCAGGCCTTTTTCCAGGGCCAGGTTGGCTTCGGCTTCGAACAGGTTGTACATGCTGCGCACGCGCTCTACATCAGCGACATCGAAGTAGTAGCGCGAGTGTTCCTGTTCACCCTGCAGGTTGACGTCCCCATACTTGCGTGACGGGCTCCACTGCAGGTCGCGGAAATTCCGCACCTTTTGCAGCGCCATGGCGATGCGTTCGAGACCGTAGGTGATTTCAACCGACACCGGGTCCATGACGAACCCGCCGGATTGCTGGAAGTAGGTGAACTGGGTGATTTCCTGCCCGTCCAACCACACTTCCCAACCCAGACCCCAGGCGCCGAGGGCTGGCGATTCCCAGTTGTCCTCCACGAAGCGGATGTCGTGGCGGCGCGGGTCGATGCCCAGCGCTTCGAGCGACTGCAGATACAGTTCCTGCGGGTTGCCCGGATCGGGCTTGAGGATCACCTGGAACTGGTAATGCTGCTGCAATCGGTTGGGGTTTTCGCCGTAGCGACCATCGTCAGGCCGCACGGATGGTTCAACATAAGCGACATTCCACGGCTCGGGGCCGAGTACGCGCAGGAACGTGGCGGTGTTGTAAGTGCCCGCGCCGACCTGGGTGTAATAGGGCTGCCAGATCAGGCATCCCTTTTTGGCCCAAAAGTCTTGCAGGGTGAGGATAATTTCTTGAAAAGTGAGCGGTCGATCCATACGTTCTCCACCGTGTTAGAGTGCACGCATTATAGCACGGGCTGCCTGAGCCTGCCGAACCGGGCAGGTTTTGATCGCGTTAAGGTACAATTGGATGACTTCCACGTTCGACGAAAGGTGTTTCATGCCCCCCTTAGCCCCCGACCGCGCCCCGAATTTTAACAATTTGTTGGCTGTGCTGGAACGACGCAAGCCTGACCGCCCGACCCTGTTTGAGTTTTTCCTGAATGACCGCCTGGAAGAACAACTGACCGGTGTGCCCTCTGCCGGACTGCCCACCGAATTTGATCGGCAGCTGCGCACGATGCAGGCTTACCATAATGCCGGTTATGATTTCAACAATGTCAAGCTGCCTGGTTTCGACTTCCCGAACAATTCCGATCTGCACACGCGCACCATCTCCCAAAACGCGGGCGCGGTGATCCACGACCAGGCTTCCTTTGAGGCGTATGCCTGGCAGGACCCGGATGCCGCGGATTGGGGATTGCTGGACAGGCTGGCGGAGCAGATGCCCGCCGGGATGAAATTGATCGTCTATGGTCCCTGCGGCGTGCTGGAAAATGCCATCAACCTGGTCGGTTACGAGTCGCTGTGCATCTTGATTGCAGATCAACCAAAGCTGGCGATGGATCTTTTCGGCGAGATCGGCTCGCGCCTGGAGCGCTATTACACCATCGCGGCGCGCCATTCTGCGGTGGGTGCGTGCATTTCCAACGATGACTGGGGTTTCAACACGCAGACGCTCTTCTCGCCGCCCGGAATGCGCAAGTACATCTTCCCCTGGCACAAACGCATCGTGTCGGCGGTACATGCGCAGGGCAAACCGGTGATTTTGCATTCCTGCGGGCATTTCATGCGCATCTTTGATGACATCGTCAACGACATGGGCTTTGACGGGCGCCATTCTTATGAAGACAATATCCTGCCGGTCGAGGAAGCCTACGAGCGGTATCATGACCGCATTGCCATCATCGGCGGCATCGATGTGGATTTTGTGTGCCGCAGCGCCCCCGATGCGGTCTATGAGCGCAGCAAAGCCATGCTGGCGCGCAGCGCCGAGCGCGGCGGATATGCCCTGGGTACCGGAAATTCCGTGCCGGACTATGTGCCGGACGCGGGTTATTATGCCATGACCCGGGCTGCTCTTGCGTGATCGAAAGTCCATGAATCAAAAAGCGCTTCGCGAGAGGCGCTTTTTGATTCATGGCGCTGGCGCGCCTATTGGATCTTGAGCGCGGCAGCGATGGTGTGCTCCAACTGCTCCTGGTGTTCGTCGGTGAGGTGCCCGGAAGTGATGCTTAGCGCCCAATCCGCGGCGCGGCGGTAGAAGTGCTTGCGGCGGGTGGTGAACGTTTCCGGCAGGGCTGCGAGCAGGTCCAGGCTTTCCTGGGCAGCCAGCTCCAGCTCGTGCAGGGTGGCTTCCAGCGTGCCCAGGCGCAGCAGCAGCGCGTCGATGCGCTGGTCAATGTTGGGACGGTAATACAGGGCATCGCCGGTCACATTGTCATGCAGCATATCTGCCACCCAGGACTGGTAATCGCGTTCGCATAAGATGAAGTGCCCGATCAACTGTTTGACCGACCATTCGCCTGGCGCGGGATGGTGATCCGCCTGGGTCTCGCTCAAGGCTGCGCAGCGCTCGCGCAGGGTGGCGATCAGCATATCGTACTGCGGGCGCAGCTTTTCCACCAATCCGGCGGGCGTTTCGGGCAGCTCAGGCATGGGGAAATGACCGAGCTCCAATGAAACGGTGAAGCGTTCTGCGCCGCGGTAATAGCTGACCTCCGGGGTGTCGCCAGCCTTCAATCCGCGCAGGGCGGCATCGAAGGATGAATAGGCCCGCAGCGGGACGCCGTTCATGCTGACCAGCAGGTCGTCTTTTTGCAGCCCGGCTTTTTCAGCGCCGCTTCCGGGGGCGGTGCCCGCCAGGTAAATGCCTTCTTTGACGGGAAAACCTTGCGCGGCGATGATCTCGGGCGTCAATTCATCCATGCCGATGCCCAGGCGCGGGCGGCGTGCGATGCGCAGGTCGATGCCCGATTCCA
>JACRAG010000334.1 GCA_016213455.1 Anaerolineae bacterium
ATCGATCGGGCCGATCGCCTCGAGCGGGCGGAGCAGGGCCTTCACGTCCCAACGGTATTGCCGGAACATGTTATCCGTACGGCCCAACTCGCGCCCGTTGAGCGTGATGGTCGCTAACGTGTCGAGGCCATCACACACCAGCCATACCTGGTCTTCATTTAACAACGCTGGATCAATCGTGAAGGTGTGTCGATACTCCCAATCCGACTCGGCGACCCATTGGACGCGCTGCTCGTTATCGCCTACAAAAGGATCTGGGATGCGGTCAGCGGCCAGCAGGTCGGTGTGGACGCCGCCGGGGACTGTCGCTGGCAACCATTCGACCGTGCCCGCCTGCCGGAATTGCCAGTGAGCAGTCAGGGATTGAATTGGCATGAGATTATTTCGCTCAAATCCAAGCGGACTGCCTTACACGGTCGAGAGGTCCCATTCCATATGGAGCTTGGGCACATCGCTGAGCAGGCGTTGGGTGTAGGCTTCTTTCGGATGCAGAATGACTTCATCGGGCGTGCCGCTTTCAACAAATTTCCCGTGCTCCATGATGTAGATGCTGTCCGACACATAGTAGGCCAGGCCCAGATCATGGGTGATGAAAATCAGCGTCATCCCGGTTTCAAGCACCAGTTTCATCAGCATACTCAGGATGGTCGAGCGTGAACAGGCGTCGATCATCGAGGTGGGTTCATCCGCCAGCAGGATCTTCGGTTTCAGCAGGAAAACGCGCGCAATCATCAAGCGCTGCATCTGTCCGCCGGACAGCTCGAACGGATACTTGTTGGTCAATTCCTCGAACTTCAAGTTGACAAAGCGGCACGCCTCGGTCATCAATTCCACTTTTTTGGCGTGCGGCAGGTTGCGACCACCGCGCATGTGTATGCAATCCAACAACACCGCATCGATCTTGCGGAAGATGTTATAGGACGAGAACGGATCCTGAAAGATCGCCTGGATGTTTTTCCAGTACTCTTGTTTTTTGCCTTGAGTGCTGATATCGCGTTTCTTGCCCTGGAAGTAAATCTCGCCTTCAGTGGAGCTGATCAATCCCAACAGCATCTTCGCCAGCGTGGTCTTGCCGCTGCCCGATTCGCCCACGATCGAGACGATTTCGCCCGCGTAGAAATTGAAATCCACATGATCGACCGCGACCGTTTTCTGGCGGCCCAGCCCAAACACTTTGGCAAGTCCTGATCCGCTCAGGCACACCTTTTTTTCATCAGGCATGATGGGCCTCCCTCTTATAAAAATCTCGCAGCTCTTTTTCTGAAAAGATACAGCGGTAAGCGCGGCCGCCCCCGGCCTCGCGCAGGGCGACAGAATTTGCCCGGCATTCCGGCTGAACGAATTTGCAGCGTTCGGCAAACCGGCAGCCCGATGGCGGTTTCTTCAGGTTAGGCGGAACCCCGGGAATGGCCGCCAGTTCAACCCCCCGCAGACCTTCTTCCGGCACGATGATCGAGCCCATCAGACCTTTGGAATAGGGATGGAGCGAATCAAACACCACTTCTTTGGCGGTGCCCTTCTCCACAATCTGCCCGGCGTACATGACCATAATATCGTCGACGACGTTGTACAGCAGCGGCAGCTCATGCGTGATGAAGATCATGGACTTGACGACGCCATTGTCCATCAAGTTCTTCAGCATCTTGATCACCATCTTCTGCGAAGTGACATCGAGGGCGGAGGACGGCTCATCCGCGATCAATACTTTAGGAAGCAGGATCACCGAGGTTGCGATCACCGTGCGCTGTTTCATGCCGCCCGATAGTTCAACGGAGTATTGTTGCAGGACATGCGCCGGCAGCCCCAACTTCTCAAAGGCGGCGCTGGCAAACTTGTAAATCTCTTCCCTGGTTTTGGTTGGATCATGCGCTTGAACAACGTCTTCAATAAAGCGGATAATCTTCTGGGTGGGGTTGAGTGCGTTCATCGCGGCCTGGGGGATGTAGGCAATCTCCGTCCCCAGGATCGTTTTGCGAACATCGTCGGGTTTCAGCCCGGTGATATTACGGCCATCGATGATGATCTCCCCACTCGTGTAGTGCAGCGGCGCGAAGTAATAGCCCATCAGGCTGAGCGCCAGCGTCGACTTGCCGCAGCCGGATTCGCCCGCAATGCCCAGCGATTTGCCTTCTTCAACCTTCAGCGAAACATGGTCCACCGCGTACACATCTTCCTGGAACCGGGTGATGTACTTCGTGGTCAGTTCCCTGACATCGAGCATGACTTGCGGCGTATCGTCGATTTCCTTGAATATGACGTCTGGCATGTCAATCACCTAGTCCCTTAACGCCGGGTTATAGACCTGGTTAAGGCCCGTATTCATCAAATTCATCGAGAAGGTAATCAGCGCGATGGTTACGATCACGGGGAAGAACGCCCACCATTTGCCCAGGGTCGGCGCCTGGTAGATCAACGCCCAGTTCATCATCAGCCCCAACGTCGGCACTTCGGTCGTTCTGGGTCCCAGGCCAAGGATCGATAACCCGGCCTCAGCCAGAATCCCCGAGGAAATCTGCAGAATCAACGCCATCACTACATACGAAGCGATGTACGGCAGAATATCGGCGAGGATGATGTACACAACGGAATGCCCGGATAATTTTGACAAATTGACATGGTCACGATTCCGCAGCGAAACCACCTGCGCTCGCACGGCTCTGGCCGTCCACACCCAGGAGGTAAACCCGATCACGATGGCAATCGTGACAGCGCCGCGTTTGTCCTGCCCGATACTGAATGAAATCAGGATCAACAGCACGATGCTGGGGATCGCAATAAAGAGATTGGTGATGAACATGATCACATCTTCCACAGCGCCGCCGATGTACCCGCCCAGCAATCCCAGAGTCAAACCGATCACGGTGGCGATGATCCCGGCGACAAAACCGATCTCCAGCGATACGCGGGTGGCGGCCACCAACTCCGTCAGCACATCCCGACCAAAGTTATCGGTTCCCAGCGGCAAGACCCGTACATTCGCCACCTGCCCGATATTCACGTAATCCGCCTGGTTGACGATGCCCGTCTGTTCCAGGGTGCCGGTTGCCGGGTTCTTGGCGGCGATGGTCGCCCCCTCTTTTGACAGCAGTCCCTGGAGCGAAGTATTGAGTCGGATGTAATAGTTTCGCTTGGCATTCGTCAGGCCCGGAATAGTCTGCTTGGGGTCAAAATTGTTCTCCCACAGAGTCAGGAGTTGTTGGGTGTTGGCGGTATCGATCTCGCCTTCAGCCATCCCATCCAACACCAGCCAATCCTTGATGGCCGTGCGATCATCATTACTCAATTTGCTGGCAATGCGCCTGGCCGCGGCATCATCCAGATTGAGGATATAGGTAGAGGAACCGATGCTGTCATAGACACTCAC
>JACRAG010000041.1 GCA_016213455.1 Anaerolineae bacterium
ATTGGTGTAAAATTCACCGACTTTTTCCCAAGCGCGGATAAGAAAGCTGCACGATTGATGCCTCCCCTGATCCTTGTTGTGATTGTCCTTGCCCTCCTGTTCGGTTTCCTCAACGGCATGCATGATTCGAGAAATGTTGTTTCCACGATGATTTCATCGCGGGCGTATTCGCCGCGCGTGGCTCTTGGTGTCACCGCGCTGGCTGAGTTTGCGGGACCGTTCGTGTTCGGTGTGGCCGTTGCAAATGCAATCGGACGCGGCATCGTGGATTCGGATGCGATCAACCAGCAGGTCTTGATCGTTGCGCTTGCGAGCGCGATCCTCTGGAACCTGATAACGTGGTTTATGAGAGTCCCCAGCAGCTCCTCCCACGCGTTGATTGGCGGGATTCTCGGTGCGGCTTCGATGCGCGCGGGCGCCCAGGTCGTGATGGTGAATGGACTTTTGAAAATCCTGATCTCGCTCTTCGCATCGCCTATTATTGGATTTGTTTTTGGGTTTCTGGTCCTGCGGCTGATCCTGGTATTGAGCTGGAATGCAACGCCGCGCATCAATGATTTTTTCAAGAACTCACAACTTGTTACAGCTCTCGTGCTGGGGCTCAGCCATGGCAGCAACGACAGTCAGAAGACAATGGGCATCATTACCCTGGCCCTCGTGGCTGGCGGTTACCTGGGAAGTTTTGCCGTGCCTCTCTGGGTTGTAACGTTATGCGCCCTCGCGCTGGCTTTTGGCACAGCCGTTGGTGGCTGGAGATTGATTCACAGGGTGGGCGGGAGTTTTTACAAGATTCGCCCAGTGGATGGATTTGCCACGCAGGTGACGTCGGCCATCGTGATTATCGCTGCCTCATTGGTCGGCGGACCGGTCAGTGCCACGCAGGTGATCAATTCAGCCATCATGGGAATCGGTACAGCGGAGCGAGCGAACAAGGTCCGCTGGGGGATTGCGCAGGAAATCGTCACGGCTTGGATATTTACCATCCCGGCCGCGGCACTGGTGGCCGCGGCCCTATATCTCATTGTGACCCGCATTGGAATCTGAGATTTCTGTAGAAACTCAGCCGATTCCTACGTACCTTTTCATTAGGGGGAGTGTTGTCTGAATAGAAACTTTAGTGAGGCCATTTCGGGAACAGCGGATCTTTCAAAAGATGTCCAAAACGTGCATCTCAGTCCTTTTCCGAAAGAGCAACGGGATGCTGATCTCATTGACGTGCGGGCCTAAACCCACCACATCGAGCAATTCATCTGACATAAGAAGCTCCACTCTTTAGTTGTATCGTGCTGATAAAGGTGGGCTGTTCTCTCGCAACGAATGCTAAAAAATCATTGACAAAGCTTCGATTTCCGGTTTGAATAAGCAAATATACTCGTTTGGTCCGGGAATCTTTGTTCATGGGTATTGTCCCTTAGTGATTACACCAGTTGCTACCTGCTCTTGAATTTGAAAATGGAAGGAGGTAAGACGCCGCTTATACTCCAACGCTATTCAATGACGCGCCAGGGTAAGTCTAATCCAAGTTCAGGAGGACTATTTGTATGGCAAGCAAAGCTGAAAAGACACGTGAAGAGATCATTCAGCAGGATATGAAGGATCTTCACAAGCTGGGATATGCCCAGCAGTTGTTCCGCGAGATGGGAGGCTTTTCAAATTTCGCCATCTCATTCTCCATCATCTCGATTCTGACCGGCGCCATCCTGCTCTTTGGCTACGGTCTGGGGTTCGCCGGGCCGATCATCAACACCTTTGGCTGGCCGCTGGTGACGATTTTCGTTCTGACGATTGCCGCTTCCATGGCGGAACTGGCCTCCGCCTATCCCACGGCCGGAGGTCTTTATTTCTGGGCGCACCGGCTCGGCGGATACAAGTGGGCATGGGTGACGGCATGGTTCAACATGCTCGGCCAGATCATGATCACCGCGGGTATTGACTTTGCCGCCGCCATCTACATCGCGGGCGCAATGAACCGCCTGTTCGGTACGAGCCTGGATACAACCAACACCATGACGATGGTGGGCGTGATGATCGTCATCATGATCCCGCAGGTGTGGATCAACATCGTGGGCATCAAACTCACCGCCAAACTGAGCGATTTCAGCGTGTACTGGCACATCGGCGGCGTGGCCATCATGGCCCTCCTGCTGATCGCCTTTGGTAAAGTTTCCCAGCCGTTCAGCTTCCTGTTCCAGGGCGCGGTGAACACCGACCTGACCTCTTTCACCTCCTTTGCCGCTGGCACCTTCACCTTTGACTCTGTCATGATGAAAGCGTTGGGCCCCCTGTACGCAGGCGGCGGCATCGCGCTGGCCTTCGTGCTCGGCCTGTTGCAGGCGCAGTGGACGTACACCGGCTACGACGCTTCCGCGCACGTGGCGGAAGAGACGGTGATGGCGCGCCTGAACAGTGCCTGGGGTGTGTTCCTCTCGGTGGCGGTCTCCTTCGTGGTTGGCTATATCATGTTGATTACGCTGACCCTGCACATTCCCGATATCGTCTCCACGATAGATCCGGCCAATTCCCCGGCAGTGCTGTACATCGTCTACTCGAACTTTGACAACATCGTCTTCGGCCACATTATCGCCATCATCATCGCGGTCGCAATGTGGCTGTGCGGATTCTCCTCCATCACCAGCATGAGCCGTATGTGGTTTGCCTTCGCACGCGATGGCGGTATGCCCGGCCATAAACTGATCAGCCAGGTACATCACAAGTGGCGCACGCCGATGTGGTCCATTATTATCACGTCCATCCTGGCCGTGTTACTCACGATCTACTCGGCGGTGTACTCGGTGATCGTGGCCGTCAGCACCACCGCGCTGTATATGGCCTATGCCATCCCG